>JBMYXZ010000072.1:0-7110 GCA_049608925.1 Alphaproteobacteria bacterium
TTTTTTGTAACAGCGTTTCGTATTTTATAGTTATCGGGAAGGCTTAAGACAAAGTCTACAAGATCAACATCTAGGAAAGGTACGCGAGACTCGACACTGTGCCGCATTGAGTTTCTATCACCATTTCTTAATAACTGCGGAATACTAGAAAATAAAAGTGTATTCAGCAAATGCTGAGAGAAATCGGGTGTTTGAAGGCCTCGGATGAAGGCAAGCCTCTTACTAATCTCAGTTGGATTGACCGGCTCATTAGTTTTTTTAGAGCTTAATAAATTGCGACATTTTTCTGCAATTTTACCCAATATGCTAATCGATAACAGTTGCCTCAAAAGAGAAGGCTGTCTGAAAATGATCCATGCTACTTCTCTTAAGGACGTTCCATATTTTTTTTGATGCACTAGGGACAACACGTAAAACAGAAAATATGAATGATAACCTGCGAATAGCTCGTCGGCTCCTTGCCCGTCTAGGCTGACCTTCAAGCCTTTTTGGGAGATAGCTTTATAAATTGCGTTTTGGGCATAGATACTGGTCGAGCCAAAGGGCTCGTCATGCTGGAAGATGACATCATCAAAGTCGTTGATAAAGTCTTCTGTACTTGGCTGAACCCATGTAGCGTTTGCAGAAGTCTCATCAATAGCCATCTTGGCCCACTTTGTTTCATCTATTTCCGGATGATCCGGAAAGTGGGTGGTAAATGTATTTAAATTGCTATTAGAAGACAACTTAGATGACATTGACACTATCAAAGAAGAATCCAAACCGCCACTAAGGCAGAAAGCAATAGGAACATCTGCCCGCATGTGACGTTTAATACTTTGCTGCAGCAATGAATCCAGCTTGGCAATGGCATCTGCTTCGGAAATCTCTACTGGCTTTATACTAGGTTCCCAGTATTTCACGGGTGAAATTTCACAAACAGGGTTTCCAAGGTCTATTTTGGCATAACACGCTTGGGGAAAGCGCTTGATATTTTTATAAAAAGTCCAGTCACCAATATCCAGATAACCATATTCCTCGAATAATTTAATCGTATCTTCATCAGGGATAGAGAGCGCATCATCAACGACTTTTAAGGATTTGATTTCAGATGCAAAGTATAAAACGCCATCTACAAATCCATAGTGTAAAGGTTTAATACCAAAAGGGTCTCTCGAGAGAATAATCTCATTTTTTTGGATATCGTATAGAGCAAACGCCCACATACCCCTTAGGTCTTTTATGCCTTCTGCACCAAAATGCTTGTAATACTCGATGATAACTTCGGTGTCACTATTAGACTGAAAGGTGCTGCCGAGTTTTATGCACTTTTCTTTCAGTTCTATATAGTTATAAATTTCACCATTGAAAGTAATAATAAAATTTTTATCCAACGACAACATCGGTTGGGCACCTGCTGTGGAAAGGTCTATGATTGAAAGTCGTCTATGGCCCAAGTGGACCATGCCATTGACAGAGGACCAAAGGCCTTGACCATCCGGTCCTCTGTGAATTTGCTGGTTATTCATGCTCTCCACAATTTTGGAGAGTTCAGGCTTTTTCTGAGTGGATATAGCCCCTACGATGCCGCACATTTACGTATCACCGGGACTTCTACTGCAGCAGATGCGTTTTTTCTACGCTGGGTTCTGCCGCGTGTATCAATGAACAGCTGAGAAGACTTCTCAATCATATCAAAATCAAATTGATCATGATCGGTTCCTAAGACAACGCAATCAAACTCTTTAATGTTTTCAGGAGTCAGTTCAACGCTTTGAAGATCGAACTTGTGTTCTCTCATCGCTGGGAACGCGGCAAAAAATGGATCGCTGTAATATACGTCAGCGCCACGATCGCGCAGTATCTCCATCATAAAAATAGGAGGAGACTCTCTGGCGTCATCAACATTTTTCTTATAGGAAATACCAAGCATCAAGACTTTGCTGCCTTTCAAAGATTTTTGAGATTCATTCAAGCCATGGGCAATTTGGTTAATGAAATATTCTGGCATGTAGTTGTTAATTTCACCCGCGAGCTCGATAAAGCGCGTGTGCATGCCATATTCCCTTGCTTTCCACGTTAGATAGAACGGATCAATGGGAATGCAATGCCCGCCGACACCTGGCCCTGGGTAATAAGGTGTAAAGCCAAAAGGTTTACTGGCTGCTGCTTCGATGACCTCATAGATATCAATATCCATGCGGTCCGCTAGGATTTTCATCTCATTGGCAAGGCCAATGTTGACGGCTCGATAGATGTTTTCCAGCAGCTTTGTCATTTCTGCCGCGCGGGTTGTGCTAACTGGCACCACGCGATCAATTACTGCAGAATAGATAGCAAGACCTGCTTGCAAGCAATTTTCAGTATGACCACCTAGTACTTTTGGGATAGTCTGTGTCGTAAAGTTGCCATTGCCCGGGTCTTCGCGCTCTGGCGAGTATACAACAAAAAAGTCTTCTCCAACCTTAAAGCCTTTGCTTTCGATTCTAGAGACTAGCTCTTCTTCGGTTGTGCCAGGATATGTTGTCGATTCAAGTGACAGCATCTGATTTTTGCGCAGATGTGGCTGGATCAAATCCATTGTCGACAAGATATAGCTGATATCGGGCTCGCGGTATTTATTCAGCGGTGTCGGCACACAGATCAGAATTGCATCCATGTCCGTGATCTTGCTGAAGTCTGTCGTGGCAGAAAAACCACCTTCATACATACGAGCAATTGCCTCATCAGGAATATGCTTAATGTATGTTTTCTTGCTACTTAGAAGCTTGACCTTTTCCTGGTCAATATCAAAACCGGTTACAGAAAAGCCAACTTCAACAAATCGCTTTGCTAAAGGTAGCCCAACATATCCCAGACCAATAATACCTATCTTGTTTTGCTTAATATCAGTTTTCATCATAATCTCACAAAAAGTTCGTTTCCTTGTTAAAGAGCTTACTTGGCCATAATCTTAAGCAAAGACTCTATAATATAATCAGATTGATCTTCATCAACATAACCACTCATTGGTAAGCTTAGAACGCGTCCTGCCAGATCTTCACAAACTGGCAGTGGCGCATCAGACGCTGTTGGATATGAATTATATGCCGTTTGCTGATGTAGGGGCTTAACATAATATATGTTTGTTGGCACACCCTGGGTTTTCAATTGCTCAGCAACCATATCTCTTTCTGCCCGATCAGCAAAGACCAAAGTGTATTGTGCCCAGGAAGAGGTCGCCTGATCCATAACTGTCGGGACAATACATATATCTTTGAAGGCTGCATTATACTTATCAGCTAGGCTTTGACGCGCTGATAGTTCTTGATCGAATATGGCGAGTTTTTCAAGAAGGATAGCTGCTTGCATTGTATCAAGTCGCGCATTCATTCCAATGCGAACATTGTCGTACTTGTCAGAGCCTTTTCCATGGACGCGCATAGATTGGATCTTAGCTGCCAATTCATCGTCATTTGTAAAGACTGCGCCGCCATCCCCATAGCAACCAAGAGGTTTAGCTGGAAAGAAGCTTGTGGTTGCGATATGACCAATTGAGCCCGCTTTTCTGCCTTTATAAGTACCGCCAAAGCTTTGTGCAGCATCAGCAATGATCCACAAATTATGATCACCGGCAATCTTTTCAATTGAGTCGTAATCTGCAGGCTGTCCAAATAGGTCTACAGGAATAATACCCTTAGGATTCAGGCCTTTTTTCTTAGCCGTTTCGATTGCCTCGAGCAGGTTCGCAGTGTCAATATTGAACGTGTCTGCATGAATGTCGACAAAAACAGGTGTTGCGCCAAACCAAGTCACAACTTCTGCAGTGGCCGCAAAAGTGAAGCTTGGGACAAAAACAGCATCGCCTGGTCCTACGTCAAAGGCTCTCAAGCCTAATGCCAAAGCATCGGTTCCGTTTGAACATGCAATAGAATGTTTCACACCGCAATATTGCGACAATTTCGCTTCAAACTCTTTGACTTCGGGGCCCATGATATATTTACCATGGTCTAAAACACCTAAAATGCGCTTTTCGAGGGAAGATCTGATTTTCGCTTGTTGCTTTTGCAAATCAATAAATTGAATTGATGGTTGCTGTGTATTCTTTACTAATGCTGCTGATGGGGATGCCACAAAAAAACTCCTGTCGATTGACTTAGGGGAAAATTCTATGTGAGAATATCTAATCTTTTTGGTTTTTAGTCAAGAAATAATGACGAAGGTATCATGTTTTCTGTATTGAATTTATACTATATGGCAAAAAAGTGGGTTTTCTGAAATGAAAATACTTGTATTAATCGCAACAATTATTACCTCAATAAGTAATTTATACGCTTGTAATATAGATTCAAAATATCTGGTTCAGCAGAGCGGCAACAGCATTCTGTACATAATCCCGAAATCTTCAGATGATACCACGCACACAACCCTCTCGGACTTCCTCGGCTATTCCCTTAAAAACGACCCCAAGGCGTTGATCGACCTCGTGAGAGGTATATACGCTGCCGCCCGGCAGCATGACTTGCTTGATGGCTTTATATTCCAGCAAACTCAATATCAGGGAAAGCTGGCCTTTTCACTGTCCCCTGGCTGTAGCATCAAACCAAGAAGAAATTCGCTGAACCCGCTTCAGCCTTACAATCCGGATAATTCGTTTGCAGAATATTTATCTGCTCCATTTGCAGATCGCATTGAACATCCTTCCGTCAAACCTTTTTCAAGGCTTATGACGGCAGATAGTCGTTCCATTATATTCTTCTCAAGAAGTGGCAACATAATGGTGATACCAACTTGGAAACAGGGACAAAAAAGCTATACCTCTCTGCTGGACTTCTCTCGTGATGCAACCGACGCGGAAATCATCGATATTTTTACCCATATATACAAAGTGTTGGCTCAATATCCTGATGGGCAGGGATATAAACTAAGCGCTCATGTCGGCTCAAAAGGGTCTCAGGTGGTGCCGCATTTGCATTTAAGGCTGGAGAAAAAATGACAGACATTCCTTTTAACCGAGCAGAATGCGACCAACGAAGAATTGAAGCCGCTGGATATACGATTTATGACCTTGCCTCAGATACGTCTGATAATTGGGGTGTGGTGATTCTGGATATAGACGAAGCCCCAACTCACTTTCATAAAATTGGCCATGAGCACTTTTTGGTATTGTCAGGAAAGCTGCATGTAACCTCAAATGGCAAGGCTGAAGTGCTGACACCAGGGCAAGGTATACACATTAAACCCGGCACAGATCACAAACTTAAGTCAGCAACACCCAAGCCTGTGCGCGTGCTGTGCGTCAATTTCCCAATATTTGATCGGGGGGATTTATACACAGCTGACTAGATGACAGTAATCATTGGAAAGACTAACAGGCATTATTTTTGGCTCTAGGGCCCTTAGATGTCAGCCCCTTTTAAATTTTCATATCCCACTGTGGCCCGATAAGGTATTCTGTTTTTATGGACAAATCAGGTATCTATTTTGTATACGATGGCGACTGCTCTTTGTGTTCTTCAGTGGCGCAAGCGCTTAGCATCCAAAGGGCCTTTGGTACTTTGCATTTAATTAATGCGCGCCAAGATAAACACCACCCTATCATGGAGGCTATTATCCAGCGCAACCTGAACCTTGATGAAGGCATGGTTATATACGAAAACAGTCGTTTTCACCACGGTAAGGATGCCCTAAAATTTATGGCTAAATACGGCCAGGCCAGTAACGCTTTGATGTTCCTGTGCAAAAGTTTCTTTTGGTCTGATAAAGTTTCTTCCCTGACGTATCCATGGATGCGTGCTGTGCGAAACAGCGTTCTGCGAAGACGCAACATTGCACAACTTGATAATCTCTCAATAAATGGAATTGATAATAACAAAGAATCATAGCCCCATGTTCAAAACGCTAAAACTTCTATTACCAGCGCTTATTCCCTCTTGGAACTTCTTTGATATCATAGCGCCGTCTCCCCGCATTGAATTCACCCTGTTGAAAACATCTGTGGAGCCCCCGGCTCAGTGGCAAGAGTTCCGTCCTCACCCAGAATATATTCCCCCTTTGACTATGTTTAAGAGTCTTTTTTGGAATCCCTGGTGGAATGAAAACCTTTTTCTTGTAAGTTGTGCCGAACGCCTTCTAGAAAATCCCACAGAACATAGCCGCCAAGAAATTACTAGCTGTATTAAAGCGGACTTGAAACAGAATGATTCTGATTTTACCAGCAAACCTTATTGTCAGTTTCGGTTAGTTCTTTTAACGCGCAACAGCCTGAAGAGGGAAAAGCAGGTGGCATATGTTTCCCCAACCTTTTCTTTGGCTCAAGAGGACGAATAATGAGTTTAAACCTTGCCATTCACCTTACTTCCATGCTTCTGGCATTGGCTTTTATTTTGCAGAGCCTCGAGCATCTTCATATCCGCAATGCTGAACGCACCCTTTTTCTTCCACGTCTAATCTTAAGCTTTTTACTGCTATTGGGTTTTTGGCCAAAATGGGTTTGCCTGATGCTTCTTGTGAATGCAATGTTTATTTTAAAGCGATTTCAAGGGCCCTATAACGGCGGAAGTGACCGTATGGGGCTGCTTATTCTCTTCTGTCTTTGTTTGGTGCACTGGGTGCCCGCACCACAGTGGAAGGAATATATTTTTGGATACCTAGCGCTGCAGCTTGTTCTGTCATATTTTATTGCAGGGTGGGTGAAAGTTGTAAACCATGACTGGCGTACGGGGCAAGCTCTACAAGATGTTTTTCAGTTTTCGGCATATCCTGTAAGTGAATCCCTTCGCGGGTGGGCGCATCGACCGACGTTACTATTTGTGATGTCTTGGAGTGTCATCATATTCGAGATTTCCTTCCCCTTTATGCTTTTAACGCCAATAACCCTGACGATTGGCTTGTCGATTGCCGCCCTTTTTCATCTCGCTAATGCCCATCTTTTTGGATTAAATCGCTTTTTCTGGATTTGGATTTCTGCATACCCTGCCCTTTTATGGCTGCAATCTCGGGTTTTTCAGTATGTTTCTTGAAGCTTTACCATAACTGTCCGGGATAGTTTAGAACGGCGGGAAATTTCAATCTATTCCAGAACTTTCTACACTCACCTACACACACTCCGACTTTCCGCGGCTTGACCGCGGAATCCATTTTTTGCAATTT
>JBMYXZ010000073.1:0-7053 GCA_049608925.1 Alphaproteobacteria bacterium
GGACTCCGTGAACAAGTCACGGAGCGTCGGAGTGTGGGGTAGAGAGCTGAGAAAGTTTTAGACAGCTAGGCTTTCCCACTACTCAAAATTATCCCGGACACTTATGGTTTTATTAGGGGCGCTGCGACAAATTGTATCGCCCCTAGTATCCTTCCACTCTTTTAATTGCATTGGTGACGTACAAGCAGGTACCGCTGACTTCTCCGATAACGCAACGATGGCAGTTATCTACACCATAGCGATCGATAATTTCAGTTGAAAATGGGTCGTCATTGGTAAGCCTGTAGTCGCCCTTAAACGGATTAAACAGAGACTCGTTCAGAAAGTAGACATCTGCAAGCGAATTGAATTCTTTTGATTCAAAGCGACCATTATCCCTGACATATGCTTCGGCTGTGTCGTCTAATAAGGTTCCAACCGACAAAGCTTGCTGGATATAGGCAATACTGACACGGTCGATTTCATCTTTGCCTATCAGGATATGAAACCCTCGGTTCTTAAGATAGTTGATAAATGGGCGTGCTATATCTTCGCTTACGGGCATTTTGGCCTCTTATTTCATCGTTGGCATGGCGAATTCAGCATCGCTGGATGCATTTTCTGGCCAACGCGTGGTTATCGTTTTTTGTCTCGTGTAGAAGCGGATGCTGTCCATCCCATGCATGCCAATATCGCCAAACCTGGATTGCTTCCATCCACCAAATACATGATACGCCATTGGAACGGGCAGGGGAACATTAATTCCCACCATTCCTGATTCTATTTCTGTAGAGAATTTCCTGGCAGCGCTTCCGCTTCTGGTAAAAATAGCAGCACCATTACCCATGGGATGCGTGTTAGCAAGGGCAATCGCATCCTCTAGGCTTGTCAGACGTAATTGACATAATACGGGGCCAAAGATTTCGTCCCTGTAGATAGACATATCAGGGGTGACATTATCGAATAAAGTCGGGCCGATGAAATATCCTTTGTGAGGACTGTTATACGTTCTACCATCAGTCACCAGGCGCGCCCCTGCAGTATCTCCTTGGCTTATATAATCTTTGACGCGCTTTAGATGCTGGCGTGAGATCACGGGCCCCATTTCGCTGTCATTATGTTGACCAGGGCCAATTGTCAGCTTTTGTATCTGAGCCTTCAGAGCTTTACAAAGCTTGTCAGCCGTGCTGTCGCCAACAGTAAGAATAGCGGAAAGAGCCATACAGCGCTCACCAGCGTTACCGAATGCGCCACCCATGATAGAGGCGGCCGCAAATTCTATATCAGCATCAGGCATGACAATAGCGTGGTTTTTGGCACCGCCTAATGCTTGTACACGTTTGCCACTGGCAGAAGCAGTAGCATAGACATATTGCGCAACTGGGGTGGAGCCAACAAAACTGACCGCGCTGACATCGATATGTGTTATAAGGCGCTGAACAGTACTTTGATCTCCATGAAGTATACTTAGAACACCGTCAGGAAGGCCTGCTTGTTGTAGAAGCTCTGCCATTTTAATGATCACCGACGGGCATTTTTCAGATGGCTTCAGGATGAAAGTATTTCCGCATACTAGGGCAGGGGGGATCATCCACATCGGTGCCATTGCAGGAAAATTAAAGGGTGTAATGCCAACACAGATGCCTACAGGTTGTTGATGGGTGTGGCAGTCAACATTTCTAGAGACATTTAGGCTGCTGCTGCCCTTCATCAAATGGGGTGCTCCACAGGCAAACTCGATGACCTCCAGGGCGCGAACCATTTCTCCGTGGGCATCGTGAAGGGTCTTACCATTTTCAGTGACAATCAGGTTGATCAGAGTATCCAGATGGTCTTCGACCAATTGTTTGAACTTAAAAAAGATTCTGGCCCGTTTTAAAGGCGGCTCGCTGGCCCATGATGCAGAGACTTTCTTAGCGGCTTCAATTGCTTGCGTTATCTCACTGTCACCAGCAAAGGGCACGGTTGCAATCTGCTGACCAGTTGCTGGGTTGAAGATTTCTCCTATCCCACTGCCATGTCCATTTGACAACTTGCCTGCAATAAAGTGTTGTGTGACGGGTAGGTTATCATTCCGGGTTGCAGAATTTGATGATGTCACTGGTTTATACTCCTGTGATTTCTCTAACGTGCTGTCTGCCGCGCCGAACACCGGACAGGCGGCCTTTCGAATCAGTGCTTTGATCATCATTTTCAATGACAATCCAGCCCTCATAGTTTGCTGATTTCAGGTTCACAAACAATGCGCCAAAGTCTATTGCTCCATTGCCTGGAAAAGTGTAGATTCCTGCATTGCGCGCAGCTCTGTAACTCATTTTTCCAGCTTTTGCTTTCTCCACTATCTTGGGTCTGACGTCGCGCACGCGCACATATTTTATGCGTTCTTTAAAGTCTCTGACAATCATAGGAATAGATATACCGGACAAGTAAAGTTGGCCCGTATCAAGCGCAAAGTTGACTGACTTTGGATCCGTCATCATCAGCAGCCGGAATATATTCATCAGATTGTTGACCCCAGTGCCAATATGGTTTTGAAAAACCAGTTGCATACCTTTTTCACGAGCTAGATCACCTAGGTTGTCCAAGCCATGAGACAATGCCTCCCACTGGGACTCATTATAAGCCGGTTGCTGTTCAAAAACAGGTTTATCGGTCAAGAAGGTATTGTGACCACATTCGACAACAACGATATGCTGAAAGCCAAACTCATGCAGCAGGTTGCGATAGTGAATAAAGCGTTGGGTAGTGTCCTGAACTTTGCCTTCTTCCGTGAAATAGCTGCGAAAGCTGGCGCCGCATAACTTTAAGCGCCTTGATGATAAAGCAGATTTTATGTTCTGGGGGTTTTTAGGCATAAATTGGCCCAGGCTACAACCCTGGAAACCTGCTGCCCATATGTCATCAAGTGATTGTTCCATTTTGGGGGCGTGCTCGGCAGGGAAGGTGTCGTCAGCAGCATGGGTCGCGACTTTAATCGTGCCGAATGGAAAAAATACCTGCTGCATACGCCATTTGCCCCCAAACTGTGATGTAATGCCTATTTTGCGTTAGATTAACATGTCTATAAGTCGTTGCAAGTTATATATTTTTGCCGATTTGGAACATTTGTGAAGTATTCAATGTTGCGGAATGCTTGCAATTTATCAAAAATTCAAGTTAAATAAAGACATGCAGATACGTGATTTTCGCCGCCGATTGAAAAATACATTGGGGCCCGCCTTGTCTTTGTGCTTGGTGGGATACTTTGGCTATCACTTGATCCAGGGTAAACGCGGTGTTCTGGCGATGCAAGAAATCACAGCGCATGTTGATCAATCACGCGAGCATCTGCAAGGACTGAAGGCGCATCAGCAGAAATTGGAAAAGCGAATTGGGTTATTAAAAAGCAGCTCTTTATGTCCTGATATGTTGGACGAGCGCTTGCGTCACATGGGGTATTCCGACCCTAACGAAATTGTTGTGCTGCACCACAATGACTGACTCACTCCCCATTACCGTTGATCTCGATGGGACACTAATTTTCAATGAAATATCCTTTTTCACCTTGATTAAGTACCTTAAGCAAAAGCCATGGGGTGTATTCATGGTGATGTATTGGTGGATTCGGGGGTTTAATCCTTATGTGAAGCAACAGTTGGCTAAAAGCGCTACGTTTGATCCTAGCGAGCTTGATTTCAATGAACCATTATTGATGTCGTTGGGAACGCTTCACAGCCAAGGCCGTAAGCTTTTGCTGGTGACAGGGGCAGACCAAGCCCATGCAGATTTGATAGCGCATCATGCTGGGATATTCTCGGGCGCCCATGGCAGCAATGGAAAGGTCAACTTGATAGGTAAAAATAAGGCGGCTTTTTTGTCAGAGACCTTTGGCAGAAAAGGATTTATCTATTATGGGAACTCCTGGCAAGATGTGAAAGTATGGGAAGCCGCCGCATCGGGTGTTGCTGTGAACGCGCCCGATGCTTTAAAAGCTTATGTTAAACACAAATTCCCACATGTTGAGGTGTTTTCTGGTCAGTAAAAGATCTCTTACCTCAAGGAGTCAATTAAGGGCTCTTACTGGCCGATACCTAATTTTCTTCTGAGTTCGTCTTGAATATTGCCTTGTGCTTCTTGCCTCTCTTCGCGTTCTAATTGTAGGTCGTATTGTCTTAATTCTTCCTGGGCTCTCTCAGATAATTCACTCTCTTCCTCTTCGGTGCTGCTGCTCGAATCAGATTCTTCGTAATAGGGATTAGGAACGTAAGCACCTTCCTCGTTAAGTATCACTGCATCTTCACGATTGGCACCTTCCGGAATTGCATCTTCCTCCAGAACTGGAGCGGGCTCTTGCTCATCAACGGCCTCTTCTGATTGTTCCTCCTGAGAGTCTTCTCGTGGTGCCTCTACTCTTGGTAGAAGCTCTTCTTCGGGTGCCTCTTCTACGACAGCTTCGGGTTCTTCCTCAACGGCGGGTTCTTCTTCTGATGGATCCTCAGCTACTTCTGCATCCTCCTCAACGGAAGGTTCTTGTTCTTCAACTACAGCCTCTTCGCCACCTTCAGCGGCAGAATCTTCTTCCTCTTCAGTTGTGTCCCAGCCACCCAGCTCACCCCATGAGTCTTCTTCCTCCGAAACTCCTTCTTCTGAGGATCGAGCGGGCTCTTGCTCATCAGCGCCCTCTTCTGATTGTCCCTCTTGAGAGTTTTCTCGAGGTGCTGGGAAGGGGGGTGCCTCTACTCTTGGTAGAAGATCTTCTTCGGGCTCTTCGTCCACAATAGCTTCGGGTTCTTCCTCAACGACAGCTTCAGGTTCTTCATCCACGACAGCTTCAGGTTCTTCGTCCACGACTGGTTCAGGTTCTTCCTCGACGGCAGGTTCAGGATCTTCGTCCACCACAGCTTCGGGTTCTTCGTCCACCACAGCTTCAGGTTCTTCCTCGACGACAACTTCATTGTCTGCTTCCTCAGCTTCATCTTCTACTTCGTCAGGTCTGAAAAATCTATCGAAGAGCCCTCTTGGTTCTTGTGGAGCTGGTTGTGGATCTGCTTTTGGTGTCCTCTTTTTAACTTCTTCTTCAGCTTTTCTTGCAGCGTTCTCTTTCAGTTTTTTCCGATCTTCGGAACGAATGCGATCATCAAGATATTGATTAAAGCCCCGAAGAAGGTTATCCAGAATCGTTGGCCCAGGTGCTACAGGTGCAGCAGGGACATTGCCGGCCAGTCCTGCCGCTTGATCAGCCAGGCCATCGGCTTGTGGAACAGTTTGACTATTGGCTGTCGCCGCAGTGAGTAGCAATGGTAATATTAAAAGAAGATTTTTCATACCTATGATCATTTTATATTTACATAGTTTTATAATAATAAAAATTGGTTTAGTTTTTATTAAAATTAAAATTCTTGCTTTACAATCTATACTCTAAGGGGCGAGTTCGTAGCTTTTCTTGATATTCATCAAAGTATGGTGTTAAGTCTTCATATGATTTGATGTGCCAGCTGCGGATACCTAGCTGAGAGTCACTAATGACGGACAACTCTCGCACAGATCGACTGCTGTCTTCATACCATGCCTTGAAAGTATTGTATTGAAGTGTGGCTTCGGACTCGTTGCCTGTCTTGTGATATATGAACACGGCATATAGTCTGATTATTTGAGCCATTCTCTGGTCTTTCAGCTGACCAAGTTTCTTCATAACTTTGTTGATTTTCCTATATGCATAAGAAGCCTTTTCAGGAAAGAAGTTGATGGTTAAAAAGGCCCAAAAAGTCTCATCAATCATCTTGGTTCTTATGCTGAAAAATTCAGGCTTTTTAAGTGCTAGTATCTCCCTAATTTCCGTGGGGTTTAGGTGGTACAATGCATCATTTAGATGTGAAAAGGAGTGCATTTCATTAAATAACACCCATTTCGTTGACTCTTGAGCTCCTTCTTTATTGTTCACCTTATCTTGCAGGTAAATATCAGTCTCAAGGGCGTCCAATTGATTCTTGGGGGATAGCAAAAATTCTTCACCATCAAAGATTTTTTTCATAAATACGCTGCTAACCATTGCGGCTTGGCTGACGTGGCTTATGCGCATATTCAGCTGGATGGCATCCCTGAAATGATCGGGTTTTAAATCTTTTTGTGTCAGAAGCCTGTCATAGACATTTTTCGCATCATAATATTTCCGATACTCAGTCCTTAAAAGATTTCCTGCCAATGATTGCTGAGAGGAATCTCCTAACAATCCAACTAGAAGGGTAACCGTTGGGCGTCCTAGATAGAAAAATGTTTGCGTAACGGGTTCTAGTTTTCTTGCGAAAAATTTTGGCACTTTTTCGAGCCCCGACTCTTGAAGGAACCACAAAATCTTCAAATATAAGTAATTCTTATCAAGCGAATATGACAATAGGGCTTCATTCTGCATTAGGAGCTCATAGTTCGGGATATGTTTGGTAGCATATAAAAAGAGCTCTACTTTTTGCGTTTCCTCAAGATTTAATTTTTTCAGCTCATGCTGCTTATCATCACGAATCATGCCTATGGCGTCTTTCATCCATGCTGGCAAAGTCTTTTTTTTCTTGAGTTCAATAGTTGGACGTTCGGAGGTCTCATTATGGCTGGCTGTAGCATGGCCAGTATAAATCAGCGCCAGCAGAATAAGTCCTAATCTCGGGGAAAGGGCTTGCATCGTTATCTTCCTTTCAGAGATTTTATTGTCATTACCAGTATTCTGTCTAAATCCTGTTTAATTAAAGCGTTATTGTTTATTAAATTTGTATTTCTATTTGGTTAAAAATTGATTAATCGTTTTTGTCAAACTGCTTGACCGGCGGCAGAAATGCCTCATAATAAAATTAGATATATAAAGTACTGCCACTATGGAATCCCCATCGGATATTGAATCATTTTTAAGATACCAAGCTTTGTCTGGAATCGAGCAGATTGCAGAGGTTTATGACGTATTCCTTATTGATATTTATGGCACTATTCTGTCAGGCAAGCAGCCAATTCCTGGCGCCGTTGAATGTTTGCAAAAGCTGTCTGACCTTGGAAAAAATGTGCTGCTGCTGTCGAACGTGCCTATAAGATCTGTGGAAATGATAGGGCAAT
>JBMYXZ010000074.1:0-237 GCA_049608925.1 Alphaproteobacteria bacterium
AAACTCCCTGACTTCTAAAATATCTCCATATATAGAATCAGCACCGCCCTCGCCGTTAATTGTATCATCTCCAGCATTTGTGATTTCAGTGATAACGTTATCTCCAGAAACTACCAACACATCACCTGCAACTTCATCACCTCCGTCGCCGGCAAAGATTGTGTCGTCACCTCCATTAACTAATATTCCACCAAACAACGCGTTCACGTCGCCGGCAATATCATTCCCAAAAATCCC
>JBMYXZ010000074.1:247-7006 GCA_049608925.1 Alphaproteobacteria bacterium
ATTCCATTCATATCGATAAAGTCATCACCAGCATTTTCAAGTCTTACGCTATGGGGAAGGATTACAAGTGGGCGAATGGTTTCAACATCTCCATAGACATTAACACCGCTTGATGCAAATGAGATAATTCTGTCGTCACCTGCATTGACTAGAACAGCATCACCCATTGAGTTCGCTTGTAAACTGATTCCTCTAACATCACCGACAACCACTTTTCCGCCCGCATTATCTAGCAAAAAGTAATCATCTCCGGCAGTGGTTATTTGGCCAAAAACATCCTCAGCATCACCATACAGCCGGGAACTTATATTACTTATACCAAATATCATATCATGACTAGTCGATGCTAATATTGTATTTGCCGCAATGTCCTGTACGTCACCGATAATTACATCTAAGTTACCTTCAAAGCCTATTATCAGATCGTTAACAGCCGAAGAACCAATAAGAGGATTCGTAAAGTTTTGGCTTCCTTGATCACCCAGTAGCACGTCGTAGGTTATGCCTTCTCCAAAAACAATCTGTTCAATTGAGATGATTGTGTCAGTGCCTTCATCCCCGTCAGAAGCATTCAAATCCATAAAGTTAAAGACAACATTATTTGCCATCTGCGTTCCGCTGACATACGAAGGGACAAAATCGTAAGGGAACATACTATTATACCTTGCCAAGTCAGTGCCTGTTCCGCCATCGATGATATCGTCCCCTGCATTTCCCTCTAGGGTGTCATTTCCGCTGAACCCTCTGATTACATCACTTCCAGCTCCCCCCAACAGCGTATCGGCAACGCCATCAAGACCAAAAAATGTATCGTTATTGTCTGTAGGGGACAGTGTAATTGTCACATCAGAATCATCCGTTAGTCCTCCCGGATCCGAGACTGTGTAATCAAACGTTATGACTATCTCATCCGTCATATTGTCCCTGATAAAATCAAAGGCACTATTTTTCGTCAGAAATACATCTCCATCACTCTCGATTGTTAGTATTGCGGGGGGCTCCATACCTCCTAGGGTTACCTCATTTGCCAACTCCATATCAGGGGTCAGGCTAAAGCGTGCGATTTGATCCCCGGATATTCCCAGTGACCCTACCGTGACATCTCCGAACATATCCAGGAAAGTTGGTATCGTAATATTTACATTAGAAACGTTTGAAACACTCAAAACCTGCATATCCGGCTCTGTATCATTGCTTACAATATTACCCAGCAGGAATGCTGTTGCCAGAACAGCATCATTGTTAGTAAACATATCACGGTTAGCCGTTGGCGGCATGTTGTTGTTTTTAAGAGTAACCTCTAATTGCGAACTGGATGTTCCCCCATTACCATCTGAAATATCATACGAGAATGTATCTGTAAGATCGTCACCAGGCATCAGCATCATTACAGCCGAGTTTGTTTCATCGATATTATATGTATAGCTGCCGTCTTCATTAATAGTCAGTGTTCCATACATACCATTTATCATGGTTGCCCCCATCACCATGGTGCCATTCACATTGGTGACCATCAGCATATCATTTGTGTCGGGATCAGTATCATTGCTAAGGACATTGCCCATTCCTGTATCATCCATCAGGGCTATACAAATTTCATCCATTACTGCTGTTGGCTGATCATTGACCCCTTTGATTGTTATCTCGATACTTGCAGAATCCATACCGCCATTTCCATCAGAAATGTAGTATGTGAAACTTTCCATCACATCTTCGTCAACGCCCAATCCCACAACAGCTGAGGCCTCAACAGTGTAAGTGAACACACCGCCTGCTGTGTATTCCAGATCGCCAAACATGCCCATTTGCATTACCCCAATCATCAAGGGATCACCCATATCATCAACAACCACCAAAGTGTCATTGTCTGGGTCCGTATCATTCATTAATACACTGATTTCAAGCGGCATAGCATCTGCATCGATACATTCAATATCATCCACTGCATCAGGCGGATCATTTATGCCTTTTATAGTAATATTTAAGTTAGCCACCGCTGTTTGCATGGCTATATCTTGAATCTCGTACGAGAAAGTTTCAACTAACGTATCGTCTACCCCAAGGGCATTCACCGCGGTATTATCATCATCCAGGTCATACGTATACGCACCCGTTTCATCAATAGACAGTGTGCCGTACAGCCCGACAATCATTATCCCACCGGTAGGATCCATTGCTGCGACTGTATTTAGAGTCAGCATATCCATATCAGGATCTGAATCATTCATTAAGATGTTTCCTGAAACGGGCTCTTCCTCATCTGTAATACAATTTTCGTCATCTACAGCCACCGGAGGTGCATTCAATATTTCAAACTCTAGCTTTTCAAACCCAATGACTTCCAGATCAATATCCACATAGTCTCCAAAGTCAAATACTCTCCAAGGATGCGTTTCATCAAAAGCTTCAAGAGCACCCGTGTCCATAAGCTCCTGCAGTTGCATTTGGTCAAGCTCAAAGACTAGTACGTCTCCCTTACCACTACCGCCATCAAGATAATTTTCAAATCCGTCATTATCTTCAAAGTTATAGGTGACCGTATCATTACCGCTGCCCGCATACACTTTGTCGTTACCGGCGCCTGCATCAATCGTGTCATTTCCATGATCACCTTTGATTACATCATCACCATCACCACCTAGAATAGTATCGTTTCCACTGCCGCCTGAGATCGTATCATCATCTTCACCACCATCGATCTCGTCATCTCCTGATCCACCATAAATCTTGTCATTGCCTGCATCACCGTTCATGACATCATCGCCACTGTTACCCGAGAGATGGTCATTATCGTCTCCGCCTGACATGGTATCATCTCCAGATCCGCCGACTAGCTTATCGTCGCCCTCATCACCGTTTAGCGTGTCATCACCAGAGTTTCCATAAAGCTTGTCATTGTCTCCACCACCATTGAGAATGTCATCCCCTGTGCCACCGGCTAGATAGTCTTCGCCCCAACCACCATTCAAAGTGTCATTGCCTCGATCGCCCCGCAGCTGGTCATCTCCTGTGCCGCCATTAAGCGTGTCATCGCCGCTGCCACCATAAAGGCGATCGTCTCCGCCTTCTCCATTAAGGATATCATTTCCACGACCTCCATAGAGACGATCATCTTTATCTGAATCGTCTAGGCCTGTGACCTCATCATTATCATCTTTTGCATGAATGATATTTTTAAAACCAGGGAGGCTGGATAGAGTATCGATATTATTCGTTCCGCGTGTTAGAAAAAATCGTGACCACCAAGACATAACAAATTACTCCTTATTAAATAAAACAACAATATTCATTTTAATTCTATATGATCTATATTAAATTTATACTAACAATAATGAAATCAATCCCCGTATACTTTGTATCTTGCTATCAGCGCTCAATGAACCTATATTGATTTTATGACGTTATTTTCTCTTCCACAAAGCAAGAAGCTGACCAGCATCATGTACATGCTGGCCTGGTCTTTTTTCTTCAGCATTATTATGGCTATGTCAAAATTTTTGACAGATGTGCATTTGTTTATGCTGGTATTCTTTCGTTCATTATTTGGCTTAGTTGCCCTAGCACCAGTGATCACCTCTAACGGTATCAGCTCGATGCGCACCCAGCATGGGCCTAAGTACTTAATATTGATAGTTTTGTCTTGCACAGCGATGCTTAGCACGTATTATGGCTACATCAATCTTCCATTGGCTACGGCCACTTCTATTGGCTTTACGGCGCCATTTATGAAAGTAATGCTGGCGGCCCTTTTATTAAACGATCATGCCGATTGGCGCACTTGGACAGCGATATTCTTTGGATATTTAGGCGTCCTGGTCATTGTTCAACCTGGATACGTCCCATTTGAGCCCGCGATTTTGGTGGCTCTGCTGGCAAACTTGCTGGCCAGCTGCTTTGCTGTCGTGGCCAAAAAGATCTCTAAAGACGATAGCGAGCTGCATATTCTGTTCTACACAAGCCTTGGTCGAGTTGTTGTTTTAGGTACGCTTGCAGCGTTTTATTGGCAGACACCTTCCGGCATCAACATGATGATGCTGATGGCGCTGGGTGTCCTGGGAACTTTGTCTAACTTTTGTTATCTAAGAGGCCTGAAAATTGGCAAGCTATCACTTATATCCCCATTCGAGTACACGCGTTTGGTGTTTGCAGTGCCTATCAGCATCCTGGTTTTTGCTGAATATCCAACGGTTTGGACTCTAACAGGTAGTGCGATTATTATTGCCTCGAATTTAACCATGGCAATCCGTGATGCACGGAAAAAGGTAACTAATTAGCCTAAACCCAAAAAAAATGGTTGCGTTTATTGAGACAGGTCATTATGTTGGCCTTGTACCTAAGACAAGGGGCGATTAGCTCAGCGGGAGAGCATCTCGTTTACACCGAGAGGGTCGGGGGTTCAAATCCCTCATCGCCCACCATTATTCCTTCAGTCTTGCAGGTTTCTGTATATACCCGTACAATCAAAGAAAAAGCCTGCAGGCAACATGCAAGTCACCTTTTGGGGAACTCGCGGCAGCATTCCCTGCGCCGCACCGGAATATCAGGTATACGGAGGACACACCAGTTGTGTGGAAATCACCATTGGCGACAGCCGTTTTATATTTGATGCCGGCACCGGTATCGTTCCGTTAGGCAAATCCATTATTCAGCAAAACATACCAAACGTCAGCCTGCTAATCAGCCATTTGCATTTTGACCACATAATTGGCCTGCCCTTTTTTGCTCCGTTATGGCAAAAGAACATGAAATTTGATATATACGGCCATAACTTGGAAAGCTTTTTTAGCAAGCATATGTGCCCACCCCTATTTCCCGTTGACGTGCTATCAGAAGCCCAAGCATCCGTTAGGCTGCACCAACTAATGACGCCGGAGACAATCTCCACAACCTCTGGAACTGAAATTAAGACATTGGCTTTAAACCATCCAGGTGGCGCCACAGGATTTCGCATTGAAAATGCCGGAAAGTCTGTGTGCTATATAACGGACACAGAGCACGTAATCGGCCAACACGACCAGAAGATCATCGATTTTGTAGCGGGCACAGATCTGTTGATTTATGACGCTATGTATACTGAATACCAGTTACGGACCAAGATCGGCTGGGGACATTCTACCTGGGAAGAAGGCCTGTACATTGCCAAAGCTGCAAATGTTAAGAAATACACAGCTTTTCATCACAACCCCGACCACGATGATCACATCATGGCCGGAATCGATCAGCAGCTCGTTACTGCGGGAAATGGATATAGCGTTGCTAAGCAAGGTGAAACACTTGTTGTTTAATTACGCTTAATCCTTGGTAGGCTGCACATTTGAGTTATCAGCCATAGCACTCTGGGTGGTCTTTTTACCTGCTACAGCAACAACACCCAGGAATTGCTCAAGTTTAGGGTCGCCTGTTATAAAAATTGATAAAGCAGCATTTTTCCCAGGAATACTCTCAACACTGTGATAGTATGCCTCTATACTTTCAACTGTAAAATCAGCTTGGCTCAAAATTTGCTTTAAATCTGCTTCATTAGGATAACTGAAGTCTAAATCACTACGGGTTACCCCCCAAGGATTTTTAACTTTACGCTTCCTACGGGCATCAATAAAAAGACTATTATCATACATAAACTTTAGCAATTTTATGTTGCGAACATAATGACGTTGTATTGAAGTCAACTGTTCTGCTCTAGCATTCATTAATACAGCACATTGCTTTGAAGAAGCATCTTCCATACTGCCCAAGGAACGCCTCCCATGCTCCATAATATTCTTCATAAAGAAATACAATGAATTCATAAAGCTAGCTTTAACCTCTAAACTTTCTGGCTTAAAAAAGGATATCAAATTCTTCGCTATAGATTCACTGACCTTTTCTATTGAGGGATTTTCAGGCCCTTTAAACAGAGCGTCATTCGATATGATGTCCAATAAAGAGCGAAATAACTCGCCAGTTTGTGCATTTTCAAAGACATCTTTGACGACATCATTGGCGATAAATTTTGCTAGTTCGACCGAAAGCAAATCAAGGTAAGAATAATAATGTGCAAGCTTGTAAAATTCCTCTTGCGGGTATTCAAACTGCTTCATACCACACATATGCAATTCACCACCTGGACTTAAATATGCCCTAAGCAAGCCAATTGTTTGTTGCAATTTAGCACCTGAAAGGAAATGCCATACATTAAACATACCAATAAGGGAAACAGGATCCTTTAAATCATCTATTCCCTGCGTCACATCACCCACTCGAAACGTAGCATTTTTTGGGCAAAGTTGTTCAGCGATCTCAATTTGCTTTTGTGAGATATCTGAACCTATGAAATTTATCTTTGGGTGCTTCCGGGCTAGGTCGCTGACCATTCTACCCCTTCCGCACCCTAGAATCATAACTGTACTACCTTCTTCCAGTTCAGTAACTTTCTGGGCGAAACGATCTTCAATGGGCCCTAAATAGGGCAAGATGACGCCGTATCCTCCGTTTTCAGCACTCTCAGGGGCGCCTTCTACGTATTTCAGATGAGCGCTAGACTGTGCCAAGCTAAAAAGTGAGAAAAAAAGAATTAAATTGTATAATAATTTCACGATATAACCTCTCAATACAAAACAATATTTCCCACCTAATATAGTATCATTACAATAGAATAAAACCCGATATAATCACGGTGTTATTATAGTACTTTCACCTTAAAAAATGATTTTGATCGTCATCACAAGCAAACTGAGCTGCGCCCAGTGTAGCGCACGGGATAATTGTATAATGGAGGGA
>JBMYXZ010000075.1:0-6681 GCA_049608925.1 Alphaproteobacteria bacterium
GCGCGGATACTGAAAGGGATTGTGCTGATATAGGCGATGCCGAACACTGAAAGGGTTATCCAAAAAGCGTTTATCAGGCAGGTCACAAAAACACCAATTCCCAACATCAGATACAGAACTTGCCTAGGATGGATCGACGTTCCTTTCATGGAAAACATCGGAATGCGTGAGACCATCAAAACGCCTGCTACTAGCAGAAAGGGTGCACAAAAAGCTGGATATGTATATAACGGGATTTCAACAGCAAAGCTGAACACCAGTCCCATGATTGCCATGATGCCACCAGCAGTGCTAGGCACGCCGGTGAAGAACTTTTTCATCCAGGCGGGCTTTTCTTCGGCTTTTAAGCTGTCAGTGTTAAAGCGTGCCAGACGTAAAGCGCTGCAGATTACAAAAAATAAAGCGATGCTCCAGCCGATGCCGTTCCATTGGTGCAGGCTGACATAATACATTACCACGGCTGGGGATACGCCAAAGCAGATAAAGTCTGATAAGGAATCGAGCTCGGCCCCGAAATGTGAAGAAGAATCCAACAGGCGCGCAATGCGGCCGTCCATGAAGTCCAGGATTGCAGCGATTAGAATGGCCACTACTGCCAATTCTAGCTTGTCATTCAAGGCAAACCTGATGGCACTGACACCTGTGCACATCGCCATCAATGTAATAATATTGGGCAAAACACGTGTTATAGGCATGCGTCTTAACTTCTCAGCTGAGGATTTGCGAATCTTTTCCGTTTTTTGCGCAACAGGTTTGATCATTAACTGGCGGTTCCTTGCCTTGCTGGCTCTTTGCTCTCAAAATCAGCTAGAATGGTCTCTCCACCAATCATGCGCTGACCTTCAATCACTAAGGGCGCTGTATCACTGGGGATAAAGATGTCTGCACGACTGCCGAAGCGGATTAAGCCATAAGTCTGACCTGTTTCAACGACATCACCTTCGTTCACATCACAGCGAATGCGCCTGGCGATAAGACCGGCAATCTGGACAAATCCAATCTGTGTTCCATCGTCAGATTCAACTACCAAGCCATTGCGTTCGTTCAGCTTGCTTGCTTTATCGAATGAGGCATTAAAGAACTGACCGTGGTGGTAAGCAGCACGTACAATGCGGCCAGCCATGGGAATACGGTTGATGTGCACATCAAACACGTTCAAGAAAATGCTGATACGCGTATAATCACCTTCAGGCATTTCAAGTTCCGCGGGTGGATCATCTTTAATAATGCGGTGGACGATACCATCAGCCGGGCTGATAACCAGGCCGTCACGTGTAGGCGTGGTTCGCTTTGGATTGCGGAAGAAATACGCTACCCAAGCCGAAATTATCAGGCCAATCCATCCCATAAACGGAGATGCCAAGGCCATTAGAAAAGCTACCGTCAGGCTTATTGCCAGAAAGATATACCCTTCAGGGTGAATAGCGGTTAAAAGGGCAGATAAATGTGGTGGATTACGGTCAACAGCAGAAGACATGAGTTACACTTCGTTTTTTATTGTTAAACAAGAAAAAATTGGCTGGGGCGGCAGGGATCGAACCTGCGATCCCGGGATCAAAACCCGGAGCCTTACCGCTTGGCCACGCCCCAATCAATTACTCGGGTAACATAATAAAGTTGCAGGCAGGATGCAAGCAAAAAGCTACACTCTCTATGAAATGTTAGATTTTGCCATTTTTCGGGCGAAATATGGTGGTGTTATCCCTCAATAACTGCTTTTGAACAAACGACGGTTTCGTGATTTAAATTAAATCCTCTCTCCTCGACCGCTGATAAAACATTCCAAGTTACAGCTACGAGTTCTTGATCTTCCTGTCTGCACGAAAATGTTCCGCCTGGCTTAAGCAGCAAGTACATCTGGTAAATAGCGAGTAAGCTAAAATTCTGTTTCATTTTACGTAAATTTATATTGCAATGTACTAAGTCAAAGGAGCCATATAAGTTTTGGACGACCCCATTCTTAAAAAATTTAGGGGGCTTTTCTGCCTGCATCTTAGATACTTGAATCCTTGCGTCAGGTTGCACATGTTTTTGGCAGTATTTGACGTATTCTTCTGATTTATCGTATGCAAAGACTTTGCCATTTTCACCCAAAAACGCAGCAATGCTGTTTAATTCATCAGTTTTACCACATCCTGCGATCAAGACTCGATGGCCAGAATCTTTACGGTGCGATGAAATGTGTTCTAACAAATCATCATAGCTGGCATACGAAGAGTTGCTTGCCATAAATGCATACAATCCCAAGAAGAGTATTCTTCTCATTTACCCTTACTCCTTGATGAACTTACCGGTCACATAAGTCATGAAAGGTATCTGATATTCTCCTTCCAGCTTTCTATAATCTCTCAGAATTAAGTCAATATCTTCCTCACTTAATACCATATGCTCTAATAATTTGGGCTTTAGCTCATTTGTTATTGACGTCAACATTCTTTTTGCGTTTTCAGCAGGTATAGTAAATTCAGGCTTATCAATGCTTACAACCTCTATTTCCTGCTGACGAAAGACCCCTGCGGTTGATTCTCCCATGTCGTAGTCAACATTATTTTTTTTACCAAGCGCTAGCATACCATCAATAAATGTTGAAACGCCTTCTGGCGTGCCGTCAACTTTCATACGACTGTTCACAGGTTCGTGCGACATGATCACGGCACCATTATTTAGTAAAGGTTTGATGAAGGAAAGTGTCTGTCCAGGATTTTTCAAATGCATCAATATCCAACGCATAAAAACAAAATCGACTTTCTTGGTAAATTTCTCTTCAGGAAAAGGCTTGGTAATATCATGTTGGATAAAAGTCACATTTTTAATACCATTTTGCTGCATGCGCTTTCTACACATTTCCAGCAGCTCAGGGCTTTTATCAACCGCATATACCATTCCTTCGGGGCCCACTTTTTTGGCAAGATTCAGAGTGGTATAGCCATTAGCACAACCGATATCTAGAACAGTTTGACCAGGCTTGATATGTCTGTCAATAACGTCCCCAGCTGACTTTTCAACTATCTGAGCCTGCTTGTCTAGACGCTCTCCCGCCGACTTATCGGTTTGCAGTGTATATGGATCACTATTGCCTGCAAGCGTACCTGAGATGTAAAGAGATATAAGGGAAAGAGCAAGTTTGAACATATTTTAACTCCTAGATTTTTATTAAGCCTACGAAATTTATAAACACGGATCAATGGCGTAAGATACTATTGCAGAAAAACAAATTTCAAAAACATATTGACCATTGCTGGGCAAGGATCTAATGTAACGCACATAAAGAGTGTGGCCGGGTGGCAGAGTGGTTATGCAGAGGACTGCAAATCCTTGTACGTCGGTTCGATTCCGGTCCCGGCCTCCATTCAATAAAACAAAAATAAAGAATGCGTATGAAACAGGGAAGCTTAGCTCTTATAGCATTATTGTTATCCGCACCAGCACAAGCCGGTGATGATGTTGAATCCTTGAAGCAGTTGGTTAGGGAATTGGCGCAGCGCGTCAACGATCTAGAAGACCGTTTGGCTGCAAAAGAATCTTCCAGACAAATTGTACAAGGCTTTGAAATGCCAGCTGCGGCAAAGCCTCTACCAAAGCCAATCGCAACCCCTGACAGAATGGTCAGTTCAGGCAATGATAAAGTTAAGTTGACGGTCAGTGGACAAGTCAGCCGCGCCGTTTTATATGCCAATAATGGTCAGCGATCTCGATTCTTCCATGTTGATAATGACAACGGCTCAACGCGCTTTCAGCTGAAAGGTGTTGCGAAGGTTGCACCCGAGTGGGAAATTGGCGCGCAAATTCAAGCTCAGATTGAATCAAACTCGACCGTTGATGTCGATATAGGCAAGGATGCTGCCAGCTCGACGGTGAACTTCACTGAACGTATTATGGATGTCTTTTTTGTAACCCCTGCTGGTAAGTTTACTTTAGGGCAGGGTCCCACATCATCAGATGGTATCAGCGAAATTGATCTTTCGGGAACCAATATCATCGGCGATGGCGCCAGTCTTGAAGAGTTTGCAGGCGGTATTACCTTCCGCAAAGCCGCAAGACCAGACGGCACCACAGGCCCAAGAATCCGAGATGTGTGGAACTCACTTGATGGTCTGGGGAGACGCGACCGTATACGCTATGACACTCCTAGTATCTTAGGGTTTGTCTTGGGCATGACCCATGCAGATGGAGACTCTAATGACGTCTCTCTAAAATTCCAGGGAGACTTTGACGGTCACATCTTAAAAGCCGGCGCTGCCTGGGCCAAAAGACGCAAGATGTATAACCAATACAATGCGGGTGTTTCTTTCTTAATGCCCTGCGGTGTTAGCTTAACTGGTGCAGCAGCTGTTCGCATGCGTACGGCCTTAAATACAGATCCAAAAGTCCAGATGGCGTTTGGTAAGCTTGGCTACCAGCATAAATGGCTGGAATGCGGGAAGACCGCCACGGCAGTGGATTACGGTGAAACCCGTAACGGGGATCAGCAAGGCGATAAGATCCGCAGTTGGGGTGTATATGTTGTTCAACACATAGACCCAGCAGCGACCGAGCTGTATCTAGGCTATCGCAGGCATTCCTTGTCGCGCCCAGGATATGTGTTTAACACCATCAATGCAGCTATGTTCGGCGCTAGGGTGAAATTCTAATGCAGTGGTGTCTGTTGATCATGGTGTTGTTAGCAGGATGCACAAGCTATAAGCCTGTTACATATGAAGACGATGACGGTATAAAACCCGGCCCAGGTCTGGTCAGTGGTGATGATGGCGAGATCGTGATTTACGCGCGGTGAGGGGGGTTATTTGATCTCCTCCGTATCTTCTTCCTTGCCTTTCGAGCTTTGTCGAGAAGGTGGAAGGCCTCCTTCCTCAAGAAGTAGTAGGTCTGCCTCTTGACCGGCCCTTCGCGGGGCCTTTTGCTCAAATTTTAGTTTTTCATCTACTTCAGGATCTACTGTCATTTTTAGTTGTGTAGGCATACGGTTATTTTCAGGCTTTAAGCTTTCTTTCCAAGCATCATGACAGCAGCATCTCGCACAAGGCTGGCAACAGCAGTTGATGCAACACCAATACTTTTGATATCCATAGCGAGGGTTCCAGTTTTCCTTTGAATGTTTTAAACAGCAACTTCCTGATTTAACAACACAGTTTAAAAAGGTTGCACCAGTAAGAACGGCAAGGATAGTCTCCACGCTTGTTGCATGAGCAGGTTTACTGGCTGGTGTGGCTATACATAAAACGACTGCTAGAATAGGAAACAGCTTGCTGAATTTATTCATTTTTACCCTCACTATTTATGTGCCTTCATTGAACAATTGTTCCGTTAACAAAAGGTTAACAAGATTGAAAAATTCGCGGATATCAGATACAATTTTAATATGAATGCAAAAGTAATATTTACATCGCTCGCCGTTTTGGTCCTGATTGGTGGGGCAGGGTATTTCATGATGCCAGCTGCCGAAGAGCCGGAACAGGAGGAATTAGCATCAATAGATGGTGCCTGTGTCGAGGTTTATTACAAGCCTGCTTGTGGGTATTGCAAAAAGGCTTTCAGGCTGCTGAAAAAACACAAGGCAGACTATGTGATCTACAACCTTGAGCGCCGCACGGACCTGATTCCCGAGATGATGCAACGCACGCGCAATGCTCAGACGGTTCCACAGATATTCATTGCCGGCAAGCATATCGGGGGATATACCGAACTGCTCGCCCTTAGTAAACAAAAGAAGCTAAAGGAAAAACTGAAGATGTGTGGGTGAGGTGGGAAAGCCCTGTTGTTTCAGGACTTTATCTGCCTTACAACCCATACTCCGACTTTCCGCGGCTTGACCGCGGAATCCATTTAATTATTTTATTTTAATTATTTAGCTGGCATCCAATATCATCTTAAGTCCCACCAATCCGTTAAGACGATCAAATTTATTCATGAATTAGAATATCTAAGGAACTCTGCGGACAAGAGAAAACATACAAGTTATCATGATTTGATATCTATTTAAATCGCTGAAAAAATTGCAAAAAATGGATTCCGCGGTCAAGCCGCGGAAAGTCGGAGTGTGGGGTGACGAGTGGAGATAAACTAAGATTTTTCCATTAAAAAATCCCCCCTCCCACACATAAACTAATTTAGTCGGACTGCATAAGTGAGTATATCAAAAGATTTTTTAGGATCTGTTCGCACGCACCAGCTTTTTCCTTCGGTATATGGCGAAGCACTTCTTACTTTTTTATGTGTAGAAAACACAAACCCAGCACTTTCACAGAATTTTTCGATCTCGGGCACTTGCCAATATGTGTGCCATTCAAAATCTAGGCTACAGCTTTTTTTAGGATTGCTCTTGAACTTGACGGGGAATGTCTGGCCACAGGCTTTGCGCAATAGCCACGCATCCTTCAGCGCTGCATCTGTTAAAGATGACATAACGAGGCAGCCGCCGGATTTCAAAAGGCATCGTGCCTTTATAAGTTTATCCAATACATCCAGCTTTTCATGATTGATATGAAGGGTACGAGAAAGTATTGCAATGTCATATTTTTTTGCTGAAATATAAGACGATTTGTCCTTAAGAATTATGCGATTACTGTCTGATCTGTCCAGTTTTTTACGAATCGTGCCATAAGCTTCAGTTAAACTTTCGAGATCTCTGAATACACAAGTGACATAAGCTTCTTCATACATTTTAACCAGCGCTATAGCGTC
>JBMYXZ010000076.1:0-6648 GCA_049608925.1 Alphaproteobacteria bacterium
TCTGTTCGCCTTTGAGTCCCACCAATCCATAAAGACCATCAATTCTATTCATGAATTAAAATCTCTAAGGAATTCTGCGGACAGTAGGAAACATGCTAGTTATCAAGATTTGATAACTGCATAAAAAACTGAAAAATTGCAAAAAATGGATTCCGCGGTCAAGCCGCGGAAAGTCGGAGTGTATGGAGTTGAGTGGAGAAAATCCTGAAACGTCAGGACCTTCCCTTCACCATAAATTATCCCAGAGACTCATGGATCAAGCCGCGGAAAGTCCGAGTGTGTGTGATGACAGGGCAAAGACCATAGCCCCAACTTACCAAACCAACTAAGCTGTCTTGGTATTGACAACAGCTTCGCCAACCATGGGCTTTTCATCTGTATTAGCAGGCGTAAAGGTTGTTGGCTGCGGATCTTCTGTCATCGACTTATAGCGGTTGTTCAGCTTGAACACTGCCATGATCCAGATGCAAGCAGTCACCAATACCGCAACAGCCAAATATGGCGCGATGGTCATTAGATCACCGATGGCAAACAGCATTAAGATCGCACCCGAGAAATATCCACCACTTGCTTTTGAGAAGATATATCCTGTTACATCCACTGCTGCTTTGCCCTTTGTCTTCAGCTCAGCATCCAGCGGGATATAGGCCATTTCCTTGGTTGGATCAAACAGCGAGTACTTCGCACTTTTACACATAATATGCTGCACGGCACCTAAGATCGCCGCTACATACAGCGGTGTTAAGCTGTAAAGAGCACACAGTGGAGTCAGCTCTTCCCGGAAAAAGATAAACATGAAAAAGGCCGAGGCACTTCCCAGCAGAACCAATGGTGTCACGATGGCACCGCGGAACCAACCAAACTTTTCAACGATCCCCTTTGAGAAGAAGATGATCAAGATAGTCAGAACACCGATAGACATCGAATACGACCCCATGAAGTTTGTATAGTCAACAGGATCGGGGAATTGCAGCTTCAACTGTTTCTTCCACAAGATACCCATCAGGTTCATCGAGAATCCGTAACACATCACCAACAAGCTAATAAGACCCAACACGGGAGAAGACAGAACGTGCTTAACACTCTCGCGGAAAGACAATTTCAACTTGGTATTATTCTTCTGTTGGCGTACAGCAGCAGCTTCATCAAAGTGACGCTCGTCCGTCAGGACATTATTGCAAATCCAACGGTACGTCAGCATGATCATGATCGCAACAGCAACAACAGTCGCAGCCGTCAGATTGATGTATTGCCCCCAGGCTTGCTGGTCTGTCGAACAATCTGCACGCATCGCACAGAACCACTTCGATACATAACCCGCGCCTATCAGGGCAAAATGACCAAGGAAAGCATAGATTCCATAGAATCTTTTTGCTTCATTCGTCCGCGTTATAAAGTTGGCAAATTTCCAGAACAATAGGTTAAGTGCTATAGCTCCCCACAACTCTGCAAATACGAAAAACAAGACTGAGGTCCAGATTCCATAAAGCGAAATCAAATGCTGAAAGTGCGGATGCTCTTGTTTTAATTGAGCAATCATCGCAGGATCAGGATGCAACGAAGCAGTATTGGGAAATAGATATAAAGCGAATATTGTCAAAAAGGAAACAAAGGCGGAAATACAAATATAAAACAGAGAATGTCGAGAGAGGGTATTTGATAATTTGGTGTATGCCATGACGAATAAGACCGACATTGGCATCAGCACCCCGCCTTTCAGAAACGGAATAACTTCCGGCCCAGAGTGCGTAATGACAAGCGCATCTTTGGTATTTCTTAAAAGCGTATAATTGAACAAAACGAAAAACATCATGAGGCCCATAGGTAAACACTTTTTGAGCTCATACGAATGAACAGGCCAAATAAACGCCCGTAATTTACTGAATTGTTGCGGTTGCAAGGCTATCCCACTAAAAGCTGTCGCTGCTTTATATGTAGTACCTTCCGCCGAAAATTACAACTATTTTTCCACATTTTTCTTATTTGTCAAAATAAGTCATCATTACATGCATTTGCAAGTATACTTAAAATGCGATAAATCCTTCAATAGATAATATTCTGAAAAATTTTAGCCCAGACGTAATAGTTATTTTTTGTATTTTGCAACCTCCCCTCAAACACCAAAAAGGGCTGCATTAAACTAACGCTTAGCTGCAGCCCTGATAGTGAATGTGTGCACATTTTAGAAGAAGAAATTATTCCCTGTCAGGGTTGCTACATCAACATCAACAAGGTTAATAACAGCCCCGACTTGAAAACCAAATGGATTTGGATTTGCAAAGTCAATTACAGTACCGTCACTTCCATCATCAAAAACAAGATTGCTGCTTCTGAATAAATCAAGCACCCCTTGATCATCTAACCCCAAACCGGCGCCAACACCAAGTGCACTAAAGTCAATCACATCTTCATTAACATTGAAATCTAGAATGACATCGAAACCAGAACCTCCATCATTTTGTATCAAGTCAAATCCACTTCCAAGGGTTACAAAATCCGTTCCAACATCATCTCCAAATCCAGACAGGTCAATAGAATCATTACCCGCACCAAGATCAATGGTATTGCTACCAATATTTCCTAAGGCTAAAACAAGATCATCACCATCTCCCATTAGTAAGTCATTGATCCCGCTGGAGGCCCTAATGGTTACTACATCATCACCGTCACCCATATCAAAGGTGTTATTGCCTGTTGAAAAGTCAGCTAGCGCACCTTCACCCCCAGAACCCATACTGATGACCATGTTATCACCAGTCGATTCACTCAAATTCACACCTTCAGTGAGAAAGCCACCAACAAAATCAACCAGACCATCATCATCATTACCAAGGTCTATAATGTTATCACCACTTGATCCTGTTAATACAATTAAATCAACTCCATCGCCGCCATTCACTGTATTATCACCGCTGGAGGATTCTAGATTAACAGAATCATTGCCATCGCCACCATTCACTGTGTTATCACCACTGGATAATTCTAGATCAACAAAATCATCTCCATCGCCAGCCTCAATAATGGTATCTCCGTTGAATTCTTCCAGATCAACAAAGTCATCTCCATCGCCAAGATCTATAAATGTTTCCTCAGGCACATAATCATCTGGCCGGAATAAGTCAGAATTTACCCCAAAATTTGATACAATGTCGTTACCTCCCTCGGTAAATATTGTGGAGCCACCAGCTACTATGTATACGAAATCATTACCTTCGCCTGCATATATCGTTAGTTCTTCGAAGTCCCCAAGTTTTACCTGCCCAAAATCCCACGGAACCACGTCATAGAAAGTATCGGCAAAGCTCGTTCCACGAATCGCCTCAACCCCTATAAACCGATCATCTGATACGTTTCTGGAGCTGTGATTCTCAACGCCTAAATTGCCTTCAGGGTCGACAACGTTATCGGGAACAAAACTTACTGATCTGGTTTCATTTTCGTAAGATGCAATATCAAAGCCATCACCACCGATGTATGTTCCTCCACTGCCTGCAATATCGAACACATCATCTCCGGCACCACCATCAAGAACGTTGATACCTGCGCCTGCAATCAGCAGATCATCTCCGTCACGTCCGATTAGATGGTCATCACCCAAACCGCCAGTCAACACGTTGTCATTGTTGTCACCCTTCAGGATGTCATCATGATCACTGCCCAAAAGGTTTTCGATACTGTCGTAAACATCTCGTCGGGCGTCGCCTGTATTGTCACCAGAATTCATCAAGTCTGCCAGCACCCCACTGGTTGCACCAGCATAGGAAGCGGTATCGTTTCCGTCACCGCCATATAACCAATCACGACCAAAGAAGAACCCACTGCGGCCACCTTCCAGCACGTTATCACCATCGTTACCGATCAGCACATCTGATCCACGACCACCGATAGCATTTTCAATACTGTTCAGAGCAGATACTCCGCCAAGTGAAATCGCATAGCCATCATAATCTGCCAGACCATGCTCGCTTAAACCATTTTCCAGGCTTATGACGACACCTAGCCAAGCATCTCTGTATGATACTGTATCATTACCATCACGACCATCAACGTGGTCTATACCGCGTCCCGGGGTAAAGATATTGTCGTTTTCGTCTCCCTTAAGCACGTCACCACGTCGCGTACCAATTATATTTTCAAATCCTGCGAGGTCATCATCACCGTGGCCTTCATACACACCTGCTTCAAGATCAATGTGAACGGCCTTTGAAGAATACTCGTAGCTAATTGTATCACTGCCAGCGCCTGCATCTATAATGTCATGCCCGTTACTGCTGACGAAGGTATCATCGTGCTCGGACCCACGGAATTCTTCGATATCCCGGTATCTGTCACCTGCAGCATCGCCTTCATTATTACGGCTGTTTTGCAGATCAACTAGAACGCCTTCTTCAGAATTGAAGAAGGACACGATATCATGACCCCCACGGCCATAAAGCCTGTCGGCACCCGCACCACCTTCTAAGATGTTATCACCGTGATCTCCAATTAATCTGTCGTTGTAAATGGATCCGATTAGATTTTCTACATTTAACAAGACATCGCCATCGGCATATCCTTTTCTGGCATATCCACTGCCTTCAGTGGATCCATCTGTCAATTTTACCTGCACACGGCTGGTCGAGCTGGAATATGACACTGTGTCAACGCCGTCACCACCATCAATGCGGTTGGCAAGATCGTTTGCAAAAATTATGTCATTACCTATACCCGCAACTGCGTTTTCAATGTTTGCACCTGTGTGGACAAAGTTTTTCTCACCAGCATCATCTGTATCACCGTCTCCATTCAGGTCAGTATCACGAACAAGAACATCACCGTCCTCGTCAACTGCAGCAGGAGCGATGAAAATTATCTCGCTTCCAATGCGGGAGAAGAATTCAGACCCTTCTCGCAGATCAATGCGTACGTCGCCCTCAAAAGCTGTGCTGTCAATTGTATCGGTGCCACCACCATCCCAGATGGTTGTAGAAATAGCCACGGGTCCACGAGGTCCGTCTTCTATGCCAGGCAAACCATTGAACGAAAGCGTTGTATCGGTGTCGTTATAGCTATAATTTGCACCGTATAGAAACTGAACTGTCATTATATCTAGTATTGATGGCCCGCTTGTAATTATGTTCAACCCGTCTATATTGTTCAAACCACGTTCAGCTCCCTGAGTGGTTTGCATAATGGAATAAGCGCGCGAGCTTAGCTCTGGCACGAGTGTGTCGCCGGACTTCAAGCCTCCATCAACGTTGTTGGTGTGTGATAATCCCAAAATATGACCGACTTCATGAATCGTTACGAATCTTGTAAATTGGTCATCATAATCTTGCCTGTTATCAAAGTCTGGAAATAAATATTCTTGCAATACATTTTCAACATATTGGAATTCAAGCTTACCGCCATCCAGAACTGTGGGCATCCCTAAAGGATCTAATCCCAATTCGCCTGCTAGTATATCATAGTTATATGTACCATCATCTGTCAGGGCATCTTGATTGAGAGCAAACTGTGCAAATCCAGCGTAATCCTGACTTGGGTCATTAATTATCTGTGCCACTAATATTGGCTGATCCTGGGAATCAAGATTGTTATTTTGAACACGTGGAATAAAGTCACCATATTGTTTCGATAAGGCTGCACCGATAGGGTCATCTGCAGGAAAGGCTTCAAAGGGTATTGGCTCTCCATTTGGAAGTAATTCAAAGTTTTCAGCTTCGCTTCCGGATACTTCCGTAAAGGTAATATTAGCAACCTCACTCCATGCGGAAATCGTATCAAGATAATATTCTGCCTCTTCCTCTGTCATAGCGCGCTTCAAATCTCTTGGGGCAAAGTCAGAATCAGCAAATACACTGAAATCAAGTTCAGTGACAACTCTAATTTCTATTGCTTCACCAATTGAATGCCCTGCCAAGCCAATGCGTCCTCCCATGTCAGATTGATCAAACTGGGTATCAAGCCCAAGAGACTGAAAAGTATCTTCAACTCTCTGCACATTATCTTTGCTGAAAATCAGTAATTGATCAGGGGAAAAAGTACTAACAGCAGTATTGTCCATCCCATCAGAAAATACTGTATGCGGGATACTGTTATCCATTTGTGGGAACACCGTGGTGTTGGCCTCAAATGCTGCGAAATTTGCAACAGGCACTGGCACCACAGACACACCTGCGGCTGCATCGGATGATCCATAACTAACCGATTCACTTTGATAATCCACGTTATCTAGATTGCTGTACGACGAATCATGCCAGGAATACACATTCCCACTCACAAGAAAATCATCGCCGGCAAAAAGATTGAAGGAATACTGATAAGGGCTATTATTATAGCCATCGATACAAAACATACACATGAGAGACACCCCTTATAACAAAACAAATATCTACTATAATTATAGACAGAAAAAGGTTTAATATTAGTTAATAGATGATTTAAAATGATGTAATAAAGGGGATATTTATAATAATTAGAGGGTTTAAGCTTTATGCCAGGAGTCCAAGATAAGTGGACGGAATAATTTTATGCTGGAGGGTGTTTCATGATTTCCTCCGACCTCTAACCCATACTCCGACTTCCCGCGGCTTGACCCATAAGTGTCCGGAATAAATTTTTAATGGACGGAAAAGTTTGCTGTTTTAGGACTTTCTCAGCCCTCTA
>JBMYXZ010000077.1:0-6621 GCA_049608925.1 Alphaproteobacteria bacterium
ATGTCTTTACGGATTAGTGGGGACTCAAGACGATACAGATTTCCCGATAGATTATTGGAATAAAACAATAAAATGGATCCCGCGGTCAAGCCGCGGGAAGTCGGAGTGTGGGGTAACGAGAGAGCTATAAAACAGCCTGGATTTCTCCATAACACAAATCTATCCCTGCAACTTCAGTCCACCTTCGTTACTTATAATGTCTTGAGACACGAATTTGAGTCATCAGATTACCATTTTTCTCGTATGTGATTCTAATCGCCCCTTGTTGGACACCATTGTTAACTCTCAACGCCCAAGTATTTTGTTCACCTCGAAGCTTCTCATGCTTATAGCCTTTAGTAATATATTCCTTAAACTGAGAAAATTTCCCCTTACAATTATAAATTAGCTGCAGAAGAGTATGTGTTTTTTCAGGATATCCACACAGTTCTTTTGTTTCAAACATCAACTCGGTAAACTTGTCAGCAAAGTCTAGTTTAAAGACTGGTTTTCCAACTTCCTTTTCTTGTTCTTTCTCAGCAATCACAACTGTTTGCCTTGCAATCCCTTTTGTTTTGGCCTTCTGCTTTTTGGGCTCAGGAGCTTTATACACTTTCGGTCCAGGACTGGACACAAATTCTCGAGGTTCTGGCGGTGTCTGTTTTTGTTCTACACTCTTCGATTGCTGTATTTCCATATGTGCCAACGACTGCAGCATAGCTACTGCATCGGTGATCTGATCAGCTAGAGTACGGAGCTTAAATGTCACCTTTGGCGTTTTTTTATTTTTATACGACTGATAAAACGATTTTACCTTCTGACGTGTTTCATCTAACAGCGCGATACCATTAGATGAAGAAACCTTTACACGCTCTATGATATTGCAAGCCTCCTTTACAATGGCGTGCTTTTCCTTGCAGAATTTATCTCTTATATATATTCGGACAGCATCAGTATTATTTTTAGCCGACCTATTCCTGCCAGCACCTTTTTTCCTTGAGCATTTCTTCTTTGTGGGGCTCAATTGCCGCTTATTTTTCTTTAATTCTTCTGCAAAGATCACAGATAAACTATAGACGACTCGATTGTCGGCTAAGACATCTACCTTAGATTCCAACAAAATTGGCATCAAGAAGCCAGTCTCTATTGCTGCCCGCAGAATAGCATCAACAAACTTATGACCACCGTTTATAAATTTAGTGGACTTCAAACTGTATGGGAAAAACGTAAAAAGATTCTGACGAGATTGCTCACATTCCATATTAGACATCAAATGCGTACAAATGGAGAATGCCTCATTGGCACTAAACATTGAATTGAAATTTATCAGCGCCTTTTCGCAATAAAGATTAATCAGAGAATACCATCTAGGGTTTTCACGCCATCTGGGATCTTTCAATTGCTCTCTTGTAGCCAGTAATCTTTCAGCTTCCCTGACACCATTATTATGATAGGCACATACCGCACTCATCAACGTCAAAATAGCTTTATTTTCTTCACTAGTATATTTACCCTGCCATAAATTTGCCGCAACCAGCGTCACAGATAGCTTTCCAATACGCTCATTTTTCTTAACAAGATCCACCAAGTATTCATTTTTAGCTGCATGAACAAGCCATGTTGACATCAAGTCTATCTTAGATTCTTTACCCCCCACACTGATCAAATGGACAACTGAATTCATGAAAAGGTTTGCACCATTTTTTGACTTTTTCAATTCAGGATGCTCAATCACCTCACACAACAATTTTTCTTTTGTGTAAAGATCTTTTTCTCTTAGTGCTAGGCTAAATTGCATGGAGATTTTTTGCATCTCTGGTGAGGCCTGGAAAAACTGACGCAATGCTTCAGAGTCGATTTCTTGGAGAATTTTTTCAGAACATATCCCTGAAGAGGCAGCCAATATCAAACAAAATAAAAACAACAAATTCTTTGATGTATTACCCAAAAACATCACTTACTCCAATTTATTCAGTCACTACATAATCTAATCAACATATAATATTAGGAGTATTTTACAATAAATTAATAATCAACTCTTGGGGAAAATATTTTTTCGACTTCTGCAACTGATGAGTGCTTTGCCATGATAATGAGCCGGTCATTCATCTCAATGGTCATGGAATCATAAGGAAAAAACACTTCGCCGTCACGCACCACAGCTGCCAGTTTAATTTCACCGGGTACTTCAATATCAATCAGTTCGGCTCCTGCCAGGCCTAAGCGCGCATCGACTGTCGCGTCGATGATTTCTCCTAAGCCTTCACAAATTGTATAGACTGACTGAATATGACCACGTCTGACATGACGCAAAACGCTGGAGACCGTCACCTCACGCGGGTTGATAACTGAATCAACGCCCAAAGATGAAACCAATGGATTGCTCGAAGGGTTATTGATCAACGCCATGGCTCTTTTCGCGCCCAGGCGCTTTGCCAGCAACGAGCCTAGAATATTAACTCTGTCATCTTCCGTCACTGCCACAACTGTGTCTGTTATGGCAATGCCAGCTTCCAGCAGCACATCCGAAGTCAAAGCGTCACCTTGTAAGACCTCGATATCATCCATATCTCTGGCAATTTGCTGAGCGCGATCTTCCTGCAGCTCAACAATGCGTGTGATAATTTTCTCGTCCTTTTCGTGCAGCGCTTCGGCCAAGACAACACCGACATTACCGCCTCCCAAAATCACTACACGATGTGACGATTGGTCTTCATAGCCGAAAACTTGCATGGCATGGGGGATTTTATCTCTGAAAACGGTAAAGTAAACTTCGTCTCCATCCAACAGCTTTTCTTTTTGATCTGGGATAAAGAAATAGGACTGCCGTTTCATTGCCACAACGTTCAATTCGGCCAAAGGAAACAAGCTGGTGATGTGGGTCAAGGGCGTGTTAACAACGGGTGTCTGCTGAGTGCATTTGACGCCGATCACATATACTTTCTTTTCCGACAGTGGCGACACACTTAAGGCGCCCGGCACTGTCAAGCTGCGTGCAATCGATCTGGCCACTTCCACTTCGGGGGAAATCGTCACATCTATACTGATGTTGTTATTATCAAACAGATTGCGCCATTCAGGATTTAAATAGGCCTGATTTCGAACGCGTGCGATCTTTTTCGGCACATCAAACAGTGCATGGGCCACTTCACATGAAATCATGTTGACTTCGTCATGCTGCGTCACTGCAACCAGCAAATCAGCATCCTCGGCCCCTGCCCTTTTTAACACAGCAGGATCAGATGCAAAGCCTTCGATTGCCTGCATATCGTGACGTTCTGCTATATGACGAACCAGCTTTGCTGATTTATCAATCACCACAACATCGTTATTAAATCGCTCTAGGTACGTCGCAATGCTAAAGCCTACACGCCCAGCACCGCACACTATGACTTTCATTCCAGCCTTTATCAATTTGTTCTACCCTGATTATAGAGGAATTCGCCAATCTGACAAAGGCCGATTATTCCCTAAGGGAAAAAATCATGCTAGGCTAAATCTAACAATAAAAAGAAATATGTAGCATGCTTGAAGGCTTAAAGTCCTACATCGACCAGATTCCAACTGTTTCCTATCACGGCACCCTGGCGTCTATCCAGGGAGGATTAGTTCAAGTCACTGGCCTCCCTAATCAAGCAGCTGTTGGAAATCAGTGCCTTATTTCACCGCCAGGGCGAAGCCCTATCCCTGCTGAAATAGTCGGTTTCAAGGACCAATATGCTTTATTGATGGCTTTTGAAGCTTTATCTGGCGTCGGGCCAGGATGCCCTGTTGAAGTCACTAGTCCCTATTTACAGATCAGCCCCAGCGAACATTGGCTGGGCCGTATCATCAATGGCTTTGGCAATCCAGTGGATAATGATACCCCCCTGATCCACGGGGCTGTATCCTGTCCTGTTATGGCTCCTCCGATGCCTGCGCATGAACGCTCGCGCATGGGGCCCCGCCTGGACATTGGCGTGCGCGCTTTGAATACTTTTACCACCTGCTGCGAAGGCCAACGGTTGGGAATATTTGCAGGCTCAGGCGTTGGAAAATCTGTGCTGTTGTCACAAATTGCTAAGTTCTCGCAAGCTGATGTCATCGTCATCGGCTTAATTGGAGAACGTGGACGTGAAGTGCAAGAATTCGTCGAGGATTATCTGGGCCCTGAAGGTTTAAGCCGTGCAGTCGTGGTTGTCGCAACATCTGACGAGCCCGCGCTGATGCGACGACAAGCGGCATATGTCACCTTAGCTGTAGCCGAATATTTTCGAGATCAAGGAAAAAAAGTCCTGTGTATGATGGACAGTGTCACGCGCTTTGCTATGGCCTTGCGCGAAATTGGCTTGGCAATTGGTGAACCACCCGCAAGTAAGGGATATACTCCATCGGTATTTGCGGAAATGCCGCGCTTGCTGGAGCGTGCTGGCCCTGGCGCCAAGGGCGGTACAGGATCGATCACAGGACTGTTTACCGTCTTGGTCGAAGGGGATGACACCAACGAGCCTATTTCAGATACCGTACGCGGTATTCTGGATGGACATATAATCTTGGATCGCAAGATTGCTGCGCGCAATCGTTTTCCTGCTGTTGACGTATTGCGCAGTATTTCAAGATCAATGCCTGATTGTAACTCGGAAGGGGAAACACATCTGATCAACACCGCCAAAGAATTCTTGATGATACTGGACGATATGGGCGAGATGATTCGCCTGGGCGCTTACAGACAAGGTGCAGACCCAAAAGTCGATGCTGCCATGTTCTATCAAGACGTTTTAGAAGGATTTTTAGCGCAGAAAAAGCATGAACATTTTACGATTGAACAGGGCTTTGAGCAGCTGAATCAAATCTTTATGGCTGACGATGGAGACACACCATGAAGTCATTACCAATGCTGATCCGCTGGAAACGCATGTCCCTGGACGAAGCAACCCAGGCACTGAACAAGCTGGAGCAGGAACGCATACAGATGTACCACAAGCTGAAAGCAATGAAAGACCAGCTGGAACATGAAAAGCAAATGGCGGCCGATGATGTCGAGCTGCGCATTTCCTGGAAGCAATATTATCACGGTATGATCCAGCGTATGGAGAAACTTGTCCGGGAAATTCAGAATCATGAGACCTTTATGGAGCCAGTGCGCGACTCGGTAAAAGATAAATTTATTGAGGTTAAAAATCTTGAAGTTGCTCAAGAAAACCTGCAAAAAGAGGAACACGCGCTGCAAGAAAAGCGCCTACAAGAAGAAATCGATGACATTACAACAATGCGGTATAACAGGAGTACAAAATGATTAAAATTGGTGTAGCAGGATGTTCTGGTAGAATGGGAAAATCCGTCGTGCATGCTGTCTTGGCTGATGAAGACGTCAGACTATCCGGGGCAACCGTGCGCAAAGGCAGCAATAATGTTGGCCAAGACATCGGGGATGTTTGCCTGACCAAACCAACTGGCATTTTAATTTCTGACAACAATGATGATGTATTTGATCAAGCCGATATTGTCATCGACTTTACCCTGCCCGAGGCTACAATTGACCACCTTAAAACCGCTGTGCGCCATAAAGTCCCCATGGTCATTGGTACAACGGGCTTAGGGAAAAACCAGCGGGAAGATATCTTCCAAGCTTCAAAAGAAATCCCTATCGTTTTTTCTTCCAATATGTCCGTCGGCGTGACGGCTCTTACTGCTGTGGTTGAACAAGTTGCTGCTTTGCTGGATGAGAGTTTTGATATCGAAGTCTTTGAGATGCACCACCGCCATAAGTTGGATGCTCCGTCAGGGACAGCGATTACTTTGGGACAAGCTGCAGCAAATGGTCGCGGAGTCTCGTTGGCGGAAAGTGCACAACGGTGCCGCAATGGCAAACGCCAGACTGGCGAGATCGGTTTTGCCTCCTCAAGAGGCGGCAACGTGGCGGGAGATCACTCAGTAATTTTCGCGGGAGACCATGAAGTGGTTACCCTCAACCACCGCGCTTTTAACCGAGAAGTATTTGCCAGCGGTGGCGTTAAAGCTGCAAAATGGTTAAAAAGCAAAGCCCCCGGACTTTATACAATGCGGGATGTTTTGGGAATCTAACAGGAGAAGATCAATCATGTGGAAATGGATGCTTGCACTGATAATTCTGTGCCCCGCCGCCGAAGCTAGCTTCACGACCGCCCCCTTGGAATATCCTTCAGAAGAGCTTAAGACCTTTGTGCGCGTGCCAGATCTTAAAAAATGCTATGAAGGTCTTTTCATGAACAACAAACTTGTAGGGGTTTCGCGATTGAGATATTCAAGTCTTTTTGGGGTGACAATCATAGAATTGCCCCAGCTGAAAGAGCAGATAGATCGTTCTAATGCCATTAAAATAATCTTTAGCTCCATCCTGATGAGGTATCATTTACCCAAAGTAATTCGCACCCCTGTCAATGGTGAGGATAAAATAGCAATTCAAGCAGTAAAACAGCTTGGGTTCTCCCTGGTGGAAATTAAAAAACAAACATATATGCAATTGATACGGAAAAAGCCAGAAACATTTGGGCAGCAGTCAAAAAAAAGCGGTATGGAGTTGCTGAGATTCTTACCTGCATCAAAGCTATAGTAAGTATTGATTGCGAACGATAATCCCTTTTCTGATGTAAAGCTCAAAGGCCTTGCGTTCGTCTATGGTGT
>JBMYXZ010000078.1:0-6573 GCA_049608925.1 Alphaproteobacteria bacterium
AGGCCCTGAACAGCTTCCTTTTTCCAGCGCTGGATCACGCCTGCATGAACCCCAAAACGGGACGCGAGCTCCGATATAGGCGTGTCCTCCCGGAGCGCCGCTAACGCAACTTTTGTCTTAAAACTTGCCGGATAATTCTTTCGTGTTCTACTCATCTTCTTGTCCTTTCAATCGTAAAGGACTCTAACTTAGCACACTGTCCAGTTTCTTAGGACCACCTCTCAGAATAATCAGCGTCGAAAGCGCAGCCGTAACGCCCATGCCTCCCCTCAGGAAACCAATTCCCTGGATGATGCCCTGCAGCATGCGTGATATATCATTTACTCTGACGCTTCTTTCTTAAGCTTTCATTTGTATTGGGGAGGTTTTTTATTTTAATAAATCCAGGTGTGTCAACTTTGAAAAAATACCCAAAACTGGCGCTTGTGTGCTGACCTTAACAATAAAGGGAGCAGGATTAACTGAAGCGCGGGAAAGAGTAGCTGATCAATAAAATGAGATAAGGGGCACACATCTAGAGTCAATCTCGGCTGCATTCTGTAAGACCTTTGTTAAAGCAACTGTTTTGGGCACATAATATGATGCGAACAGATCAACAGAAAATGCCCCTATTTTTTGACCTGATCCCATTGAATCCATAAAATCAACGACTTTCTCAGAACGACCTAAAGCCTTCTTGTATACTTTATAATAATTCTTACCTAGTCCTGATTTTGCCAATTTTTTAGCAATAAACTTTGGAGTATAACCCAGTGTCCCAATGGTCGCACATTGCCCACGTAATAAGCTATCCTCCTTAGCTTTATGTTCGAAAGGAAAACTAAGCTTATCATCTATTATTTTCACAGCGACATTGTAATCAACATAATTTTCACTATTAAACCCGGCAGCTTCAAACATCTCGTTCATAATAATTGCTTTCTTGAGCCAAGATGCTGCTGAAATTGTGGTATCTTTAATGCTGCTGTAAGCAACATACAAAATGCTGCCGGCCTCCTCCTTGGCACCCTCAAAGGCATCTGCTTGATAGTCTGACCAATCCATTCCATACACAACATCGTTATGATATCCATCGAGGTCTAGTATAGTTGCGCCATCATAAAAAATAGATTCCTGTAGAGTATTTTTATGTTTCTCATAGTTATTCTCGATCGTTGTCATCGCCATTTGATACCCCGCACGTGCATCACCAGCAAGGGCACCGGTTACAGCTCCAAAGATCTTCCCAACTTCTGGTGCTTTAAACGTCTCAGCTCCCCATTCACCGGCGGCGGCACCTACGCCTGCAGCCCAGGGGTTATTGTCACCACGAATGAAACCGCCAAAAGCCCCATTGCCAAAATGCCCCAAAATTTTAGTAGTGTCACCAATATGACCGGCTGCATGCAAGTCACCAAGCTTATGTGCTATATTCGCTGTGACAGCATCTGCAACCGATGATCGCACTTCTGATAACATTGCTTCACCAAAGTTTTCACCATACAATACTGACCGTGCCCCAGCTCTCATACCAAGTCCAATGGGTGATAAACCGTCAGTGCCCATATATATACCATTCATGAGCAGTTTCTTACCTGAGTCTGGGGAAAAGACGTCTCTGCCAGCTTTAAAAACATTGCCCTTATGCATCACCATGCCAGAAACAAACTCTCGCTTTACATGATCAGCCGCCAATTGCAACATTGGATTGCCAAAAGTAAACGGCGTGGGAATAATCATTGCAGCTAAAGAGGCAATATTCTCTTTGGTCGGCTTTAATCGCCCGTAGGAAACACGCTCGTGATATTCATTGCTGCGATCAATCAATGTGGTAAGCAATGCAGCTTGACTCATTTGATGAGGCAAAATTGGTTCGCGTCCCGTCACTTCAGGCGTTTCAAATCTGACACCTGGGGCCACAAGCTGGGTATGTTTGGCGTGTATTTTGCCATCATAAATCCGAGACATCCGCCCACCAAAGTACATAGACTTCTTTTGATACGAAGAATCAAACCCTACCACAGCATCCAAATCAACCCCTTCAGAAGAGCTAAAATTAGGAACCAGTCTGGAGCTCATATTTGCCCCAGCAGCTGAAATACGCCCCGTTTCAGATGTCATGCTAAGATGGCCTGCTTTAATATTCGCATAGCTAAAAATAGGTGTGCTGACCTCTGTCGTTACTTTTCTTCTGTTATACCATGGACCTGATCGACGAGTTGTGGACGTTGTATTATAACCCGTAATGTCACCATCAACATTAATTCCAAGGTATCCATATATATCGAGTTTATTCTCTGTTTGTGCCTGTAACATTGGGGCATAAAAGTGTCCATACTGAGAACTTAAAGTAACAGAATCTCCATAGAATTCAGGCTTTATACCAGTGAAATCACCTAAAGCAGACATCTTATAAGTGTTGCCTGAAACGACAGAGTGATTTGCGGAAATCTCACCAAAGGTCAGACTAATATCAGGGTGTTCAAAAGTAAGCGCCTCTGGTATATCAAAGCTTACATCTGGCATTTGCAACGCGGTCTTGGTGACGTTGAGCATACTATCTACATACGCAATGGCTTTTAGAGGATCTCCTGCACCCTTGAAATACACACTGTGATTTGAACCACGGTGATGATTGTCACCAAGGGTCAAGCCATTTGTCAGATTTAATTGAAGTGCGTCTTGATTGAAAGAGTTTCCAGATAAAAGCCCTCTGCGAGTAGCCTGCATGTCAAACAACAGTTGACGTGCTGAAAATGTATTATCTTCAATAACAAGATCTCTTCCATAGGCATATATATGAGGACCTGTAAAAGTCGAGGATCTCATCGTCAAGTTGTGCCACTGGCTCAGTTTGTTAGCTTTCAGATACACTCGATTAAGAGTTGTGGAGTTTCCATAATGGCGAGAAAATTCTGGAATCGATATAGATGAATCGCTGATGCCAAGATCTGAGAACATGGGAGTCTTGAGATACCCTAGATTCAGTGTTGAGCGGTTAATTTCAGCAATTTGCGCATCTAGGAATAAGGTTTTTGCGGTTAGGTTAACGTTTTGAAGCCTCAGACTGTCTGCACTATGAGGAGTCCAAGACAGTGATTCAGCAGCAATCTCTCCGCCCAATATCTGGTTATGTTTAGCCTTAAAATCAGTTGCCTGAATTTGCCCAAGATACTCTGCAAGTGGGGATTCAGATTCCAAACTTTCAGCACTTATACGGCTGTTTTTAGATTGCTGAATTGCCAACGGTGATTTCAGCGACAGTGTTCCTCGTGATATCAAGTTTCTCTGGATAGACAGTGCTCCATTTGTCGCAATTGCACTGATGCTTCCTGCGGCGGTATTGTGCGTAAAAGTGATAGATGGCCCCTTAAGACTCAGCATGCCGCGCTGATTAAAATCTTGTGCGGGAAGTGTCAAAGATTGGGTTGCATAAGTACCCAGTCCATCTGTTTGAATATTCAATTTAGACAGATCAAGTTTTGCGCCCTGCAAAAAGGCTGCCCCCTTAGAAGCTAACGCCCCATTCCCTGAAAGTTGATCGGTTTTTAAATCTATACCATTGGCGCCAGCTAGGAACCCGTCGAGCTTAACGGCACCTGTGTATCCTTGACTCCCTACGATTAAACGCTCTTGAGATATCGTGCGAGCACCCGGCTCAACTATGAATCTTCGGGAGGGTTTAATCATCAATTTCCTGGCTACTATATCGCCAGGCTCAATCTTAAATTGAGACTTTTCACCAGGAGCAGCTATCGGAGCATGATAGCCATCTGGTTTCTTTAAAATAATATTTGAAGAGCAATCTGCACCATCAACTAAATTGAACTCTCCGTCTACCAACATTGAACCCTGAATTACAGTATTTCCATTCGAAAACACGACGTCCAGACCGGAATCTGACCCACTGTAAAGCTGTCCTGCATATTCTTCCATTCGCAAAAACATAATCAAGGCATAGTCTTTTGCAAACAGGGAGACATCGCCGGCGTTATCTGTCAGACACACGCGAATTTTATTAGGGTTAGCAGGATTTCCAGGCTGTCCTATTTGTACTTTTCCTGGGCCCGTGAAACAAAGGTTGTCACCACCTTGACCAGTGCCAAAAAAGCCTGTGTTTTGTATAGCATTCCCCCCAAGGTTCACAGCACCTTGCACTTTAAAGCTTCCACTGTTTTCAACAATAGAGGGCACGAGATCCTGTGACCATAAATACCCTTGCCTTAATATAGCTTTAACAAGAGCAGGCGGCCGTAATACTGATGGGTCAGAGGTCCGTGTTAATCCTTCATTCAAGCCTTTTCTTTTAAAAGCCTCAAATTCAGAAACACGGCCAAAATCACCCGTAAGCTGAAATTGGAGTTTGTTAACAAGCTTTTGTACGAAGGCGTTTTGGAATAATATAGCTGCCTTTAGCTCGGTCTTTTTCATCTTAGGGTGCAGGATGTATAGAGATGATCCCTGCAAAGCTTTATTGATGCTTACATCTGCCGCACTGATAAATACCGTGCCAGTTGTTGATGTGTGTCCTTGAAAAACAACACGCCCATAAGGTGTTTTCAGCCAGGTGGCAATTTGTTTGTTAATTCTTGAAACTGAAGGAGTCTCGATAAAGATATCACTTGAACGCAGAGCCGCTTTTTCCTGGTGATCGACAGAGATGAAATTTTGCAGAACAAGAGGAGAAGCCCCTGCATCAAGGGTACCGTCATTTACCAGTCTTGCATCTGACAGAAACCCTTTTTTGCCCGGTGTGAATGGACCTGTATAATCAAGATACTGACCTTCTGCCCCTTTCTTTGAAATTTTGCAGTTCTCGCCCATAAAAACAATGCCCTTATGAGCCTGAATGACGCCCTTATTATGACAATCGGCCGTCACGCCAAAAAATGCCCCTGCAGTCTGGACCATTGCATCAACTTCAAAGCCATATTGACTTACCCTAGAATCTACTGAGGCAATTATTTTTCCGCTGTTATACGCAAGAGTCTTCACCCATATGCTGTTGGCTATGACTTGAGCGGCATTATTAAGTCTGCCTTCTAAGACTTTAAAGGCCCCAAGGCTGAAAAGGGTGCCCGATAGGGCAAGATCTGCTTCACAAGCAAGAGTAATATCTGAAAACGTATGGTTTGTTTTCATACAAATCGAGAATGACTGGTCGCTTTTGAATGTGAAAGTATTGTCTTGGAAAACAGCCAGACCAATGGTTGAAGAGTCTCCTCCCTTGATTGTTAAGCTAAATGGCTTCAGAAAGTCAGTCTCAGAAAAATCAAGGTTATAACTTGATGAATGCTTTTTTAGCTGAATCTCATCGCCATCCTCCCATGCATAAGAGATTGAGGGCATGAATGGCCCCCAGAATTGAGCCCAAATTAAGATATAGCTTATAAGCTTTTTGCACTGGTGTAGGAACATATTTATCATCCTCGTTTTTGAATACTCTGAATCTGTTTCATTCGCGGATTGTCGCACCCAGCTGTATTGGGATTGCCTATATCCTCCCAAAATTGTTTATAATTATCCCCCATATGTATTACATGTAATTTTGCCGGGGCGTAAGAATACCATTTTCTCCCCTGACTGGGTGGATAGAATACGTCATTATTAGTTACCTGCCATTTCTTTCGCCCAGCAATATAACGAATATCTTTAAGTCCAAACACAATTTCAATGCTAGAATAAACTCTGTGACCATAACGTAAGGTATCATGAAAGAACTTTTCGCTTTCATCATAAATCCGCTGTGTTGATTCACTTACAAGATCAAGCGTGGAAAGGTATTTTGTCAGCACCTTGGTATACAATGCACGGAAGTCATTAGTTCCCCGCATCCGCGGATAATTATAAGTAATATTTCCCATGTTTCTTAGGCCAAGATATCTAACAGATCTCCAATATCTCCAGAGTTTTAGTATTTCTTCATATTCTTTATTACTGTAACCTCGACCTGCACCGTCCAAAATCAATCTTGTTAAACTTGTATTGTTACTTTTCAGGTAAGGTATCAAATCTGCTGAGGACCTGTAATACTGGCTGGACGTGCTGCGCATGCGAGACACATCTAAATCAGTAAGGTTCATCGTTTTATAAAACTGATTGTGCAATAGAGTGTTAACATAATCACAAGTATTCCCGCTAATGTTTAGCTTTTTTAACGTGGGATGTAGCCCAACACTTTGAACGAATTTTTGACTTAAATTTCGAAGGCCTTGATTGGAAATATCGAGCACTTTTAAGGAGGTTAGCTTCATCAGATCGTCCTCTTCAGTATACGCCCAATAGACACTTAAATGCTCGATGCCGCTAAGATGGCTATAGTCATAACCGCGCGGAAATCCAGCATATTTTTTCAAGACTAATTTTTTTAGAGGACACGACTCTACAAGCTCAGGCAACTTTTTCAACTCTAATATGGATAGCTTGCCATTGCCCCTAACGCAGCGCAGCAACTGGAATTCTTCAAGATTACTCAAACATCTGGCTTTATCAATAACTGCATCAATCAATGGTTTATTCAAATCTGTCAGGATTAACTTCTTAAGGGTTTCTTGATACAGATGGATTTTTCTTAGCAAAAAACGTACGCCTGCA
>JBMYXZ010000079.1:0-6552 GCA_049608925.1 Alphaproteobacteria bacterium
AAACTTTGAATAATTGCCACGCAGTTAATAGCTTTAAGGGTGCGACTGCATTCCGTGAACCGTTTCGCCCCCATCGGAGATATGAACGAAGTGAATTATCGCGAGATAGAAATAATGGCGGGCAGGGTGGGATTCGAACCCACGAAGGGCTTGCACCCTTGCCGGTTTTCAAGACCGGTGCATTCAACCGCTCTGCCACCCTTCCTTGCTTTTTGATGATATATTTCGTACATATTTCACAAGCCTGCGTCAAGCAATTTTATTAAATATTGGAGGAAAAATGTCATTTCATAGCATTCTTTACAAAATTTTTGGATGGATCATCAATATCGATGCGCTTATTCTGCTAGCCATTTTAATTGCTTCAGCACTGCTGCTGACGCGCTGGTGGAAGGGTGGCCGTAAAATTCTGACAATATCCTCTGCTTTGCTTATTCTGCTGGTGGTGCTGCCATTTGGCACATGGGGGGCAACATTCCTGGAAAACCGCTTTCCTGAGCTTACAGAAGTTCCTACAGATGCAAAGGGCATAATCATCCTGGGGGGTAACTTTAGCCTAGCGAACACGGCCGAACGTGGACGCCCTTGTTATAATATCGCAGGCGGCAGGTTAGTCGAAGCGGCTAAATTGATTCGCGATAATCCGAACCTTGAAGTCGTCTTTTCCGGCAGAGGAACGCATCCTAAGGTCAGCGAATCCGAAATAACCAAGGAAGTGTTTGCTTCCTTGGGAATTGACACAACCAACATGCGCTTTGAAGACCAATCCCGCAGCACCAACCAGAATGCTGAATTCACCGCTGCCATGCTAAAGCCACAACCTGGTGAGAAATGGCTGCTGGTTACCTCTGCGATCCATATGCCAAGATCTGTTGGGTTGTTCAGAGGGGCAGGCTTTGACAGCATTATCCCCTGCCCTGTGGATTACCACACAACAGGTAAAATGGATTTTTTCTTCAACGTCAGCATGCTGCGCGCGTTCTTAGCATGGAATTATTTTGCCCGTGAAATTGCAGGGATGATAAACGCTTACATGTTAGGCTTAAGCAATGAATTAATTCCTGCCCATATTGTTGGTTGAGAATCAATATAAGTTCGTAGTATGTTGAAGCTGGAATTCCATTCAGCAAGACAATACAAGGATGATACATGCTGAGAGCACAAAGCTTTAAACTAGTTTCCCTTCTCAGCATTGCTCTTTTAATTTTAGCGGGCTGTAGCAGCAGTGGCCCGTCAGGCAGCCGCACGCGTGCACCTGTTAAGCCTACCAGCAAGCCCTATACCATTAAAGGTAAGCGATACCACCCGCAGCAGCATTATGAATATGATGCGGTTGGTCTGGCTTCTTGGTATGGCGTGCGCGATAAGTTTCATGGCAAGAGGACTGCCACTGGTGAAAAATTTAATGCTTATGGCATCACAGCTGCGCACAAGACGCTTCCCCTGCCCTGCGTTGCAAAAGTTACCAATCTTGATAACGGCCGCAGTATTGAAGTAAAGATCAACGACCGTGGTCCTTTCCACAAGGGCCGCATTATTGACATGTCTCAGAAAGCAGCGCAGTTGCTGGGCTATTATAAAAAAGGTACGGCAAAAGTGCGCGTGCAGGTGGATGTCCCTAAAAGCTTGGCTTTGAATAAAAACTTTAAAGTCATGTATGCAAAGAATATTCCCTATAAGTCGAAGCATAAGTCTCGTCCGCGACATGGTAAGGGGAAAAGACAGAAGAAAACCATTATGTTGGCAAAAGCCAAGCCACATCCAAAACCCAGAAGGCGCCCAACTTGGATGGGCATTAAGGAGCTAAGTCGCAAGCCAGGGGCAATCTATGTGCAGGCGGGGACTTTTCGCAGTCAGAACAATGCACGTAGCCTGTCGCATCGCTTGAAACAAATGGTTCCGCGCGCGTCGGTTTTGATGAAATCGGTCAGCGTTAATAATGAATCGATGTATACGGTAAAATTAGGTCCATTTCGCAGTAGCCGAGAGGCAAAACTTTTGCTACAAAAAATGGGTATAGCTGGACACTCTGACGCACGGATAGTTTATGAATAAATTACGCTTTTTCCTTCCTGTATTGCTGGTTCTATTAGCAATAAATCAGGCTTATGCTTTAACAACTAAGGCAAAACAAGCAATCTTGATTGATGCTCAGACTGGGACTGTGCTGTATGAAAAGAATGCTGACCAGTTGATGGCGCCCTCGTCGATGACTAAAATCATGCTGGTTTACTTGGCCTTTGAACATATGAAGCGTGGTGAGCTAGCCTGGGAAGACGAACTGCCTGTTAGCAAGCTGGCATGGCGTAAGGGTGGCTCACGCATGTTTGTAGAAGTGGGCACCAAAGTGCCTGTTTCTGACTTGCTACGCGGGATTATTGTTCAATCTGGCAATGACGCTTCTATCGTGGTTGCAGAACATCTGGCCGGTAACGAAGCCGTATTTGCACTCGAGATGACGCGACGTGCGAATGCAATGGGGGCAACCAATACAACTTTTAAGAACTCAACAGGCTGGCCGGATCCTCTGCATCAAACAACGGCGCGAGATCTTGCTTTGATCACTGATAGTCTGATCAAGGACTTCCCAGAATATTGCAATCCTATCTTTTCCGAGCGCGAGTTTACATACAATAATATCAGCCAGCCTAATCGTAACCCTTTGCTGTACAAAAAGATTGGGTGTGATGTTGGTAAAACCGGCTATACCGAAGCTGGTGGGTATGGCCTAGCTGCGTCCTCTATTGATGAAACCGGCCGCCGTATTGTGATGGTCATCAATGGCTGCAAGTCAAAAGGCGAGCGCGCTCGTGAAGGTGAAGCCTTGATGCGATGGGGATTCCGCAACACAATCACGCCGAAGATATTTGAAAAAGGCCAGGAAGTTGTGAATGCTCATGTCTGGCAAGGCGCAGAAAACACTGTGTCTTTGGTCCTGCAGGAAGATTTGTATATCACAATTCCACGCCGTGATAGAGATAAGCTGAAGGTTGAAGCCAAATATCTTGACCCGATTCCCCCTATGCAAGCCGGTAAAGTGGTGGGCAAGGTGGTTGTCAGCTGCGAAGGGCATGAAACTATTGAAACGCCATTAGTTGTTGCAAAAGAAGTTGAAGAAGCTGGTTTCATCGAACGCATCACTGGTGCTCTCAGCTATCTGATCTTTGGAGATAGTTACACTACATGAGCACACCAGGACGCTTCATCACATTCGAAGGCGGTGAAGGCGCCGGCAAGTCTACACAGATCCCTTTGATCTGTAATCGTCTGGAAGCGCATGGATTAATGGTGGCAACAACACGCGAGCCAGGAGGCAGCGAAGGTGCCGAGTTAATTCGTGAGTTATTGGTTACCGGAGACGTCAACCGTTGGGACTCGGTCACCGAAGCGCTTTTATACAATGCCGCGAGGCGTGATCATCTGGAACGCACAATCAAGCCGATGATTGCCGCCGGGACATGGGTAGTATGTGACCGCTTTGCTGATTCAACCATGGCCTATCAAGGCTATGGGCATGGCCTGCCAACTGAACAACTTGACCAGCTGTATACTGTGATAGCGGGTGACTTTAAACCCGATCATACTTTTATCTTTGATTTGCCGCCGCGTGTTGGACTGGAGAGAACTTCAGGGCGTACCTGTGATGAAGATCGGTTTGAGCGCATGAATATTTCTTTTCACGAGCGCTTGCGTGAAGGGTTTATAAAAATTGCAGAACAGGATGCGCAGCGTTATACCGTACTGGATGCCAGCCTGGATGTTAACCAAATATCGGATACAATATACGAGACCATATGCCAGAAGTTCAGCCTATAATCTATAGCCCACGCACGCAGAATGTCCTTTTCGGTCATCAAAAGATCGAAAAGAAACTGCTGCAATCATGGCAACAAAATCGTCTACATCATGGTTTGTTGCTAACGGGTCCTAAAGGCGTTGGTAAAGCAACGTTCGCGTTTAGACTGGCAAAGTTCTTGCTAAGTAATCCTGATGTTGCGACAGCATTAGACATGTCTGTTGAGCCAGATCACCCTATTGGCCGTCGTGTAGCCTCTGGTGGACATGGAGACCTGTTGGTGGTCGAGCCAAAGGAAGAATCAGCAACACAGGAAATATCTGTCGATCAAGTACGTGACGTGACGCAATTCCTGCGCATGAAGCCGATGGAAGGTGGTTGGCGTGTTGCAATCATCGACGGCGCGATGAACCGCAATGCGGCTAATGCTTTGCTGAAAGGACTAGAAGAGCCTCCGAAGCGGACCATGATGATTGTGGTGTCCAATGCAGTGGGCACCCTACCCTCGACTATTAAATCTCGTTGTCAGGTTCATACATTTCAAGCACTGTCGTCTGCTGATGTTAAATCTATTATTGCGCCTCTGGTTGAAGATCTCAGTGATAAGGCTATTGAGCAGCTAATCACGTTATCTCAGGGCAGCCCCGGGCGTGCCATGCAGCTTTATGAGCTCGATGGACTAGGCATTCACCAGGACTTGGTTAAGACAGTAAAAGAGCTACAGACGTTTTCTTTAGGGCCCATAGCTAAGTTCAGCGAAACATATACGGCGCGCATTCAAAAGGAAGGCATCGCTGTCTTTAACCTATTAGGCGATTACTTTCTAAATCTAATTGATGGTGCTATCAGAACGCCGCAAGAATCTTTGCTGCCAGAGCGTTCCGCCGAACAATGGGCGATGATATGGCACGACATTGACAAACGCTTTACAGAAGCAAAACGTTTCCATTTGAACCGTTATGAAGTTTTAATGCATTCATTGCAGGATATTACAGGAGTATAAAGTACATGGCATCGAATCAGTATTATGTCACCACACCGATCTATTATGTAAATGATGTGCCACATCTAGGCCATGCTTACACATCTATTGCAGCAGACGTGCTTGTGCGTTTTTATCGGATGATGGGCTATGACGCCATGTTCTTAACAGGTGTTGATGAACACGGCCAGAAAGTTGAAAAAGCAGCAGGAAAAGCTGGCAAATCACCTCAAGAGTTTGTCGATGAAGTCGCCAGCAGCTTTGAAAAGCTATGCGGAGCCTTGAATCTATCAAATGATCAATTCATTCGCACAACAGAAGACCGTCACAAAAAAGCTGCTCAAGCCATGTGGAATCGCTTGGTAGAGCGCGGACAAATCTATAAATCAAGCTATAAGGGCTGGTATTCTGTCCGTGATGAAACCTACTTTGCAGAAAGTGAACTGGTGGATGGCAAGGCGCCCACGGGAGCTGATGTTGAATGGGTGGAAGAGCCTAGCTATTTCTTCAAGCTTTCCGAATGGCAAGAACCGCTGCTGAAGTTTTACGAAGAAAACCCAGATTTCATTGGGCCTAAGTCTCGACGCAATGAAGTGATCAGCTTTGTTAAAAATGGCTTGATGGACTTGTCTATCTCCCGCTCAACATTTTCATGGGGAGTTCCGGTTCCCGATGACCCTGATCATGTGATGTATGTCTGGATTGAAGCGCTGACAAACTATCTAACTGCTCTTGGTTTTCCAGATGATTCAGAGGGAGATGTTGCGGCTAAATGGCCTGTGGCCCTTCACTTAATAGGCAAAGACATCCTGCGTCATCATGCTGTATATTGGCCAGCGATTTTGCTGGCAGCAGGCCTTGATGTCCCTAAACGCATCTATGCGCATGGCTGGTGGACACGTGAAGGACAGAAAATGTCCAAGTCACTGGGTAATGTGATTGATCCATTTGCCTTGGTTGAAAGTCATGGCTTGGATCAGACGCGATATTTTGTCATGCGCCAGGTAACTTTTGGCAGCGATGGTGACTTTTCTGAGTTAGCCTTTATTAGCCGCGTTAACAGTGACCTTGCCAATGACTTAGGGAACTTAATCCAGCGCGTCTTGTCGTTTATCCAAAAAAATGCCGGGGCAGAAGTACCAACTGCTGCTGCTTACACAGATGCTGATAATGCCATGTTAAAGCAATCTCGTGACTTACCTGAAATCCTGCACGGCCACATGGATGGCCAGCAAATCCATAAGTACTGCGAGGTAGTATGGCAGGTTATTGGTGAGGCAAACCGCTATATTGATGTGCAAGAGCCTTGGGCACTGAGAAAGACCGATACGGAGCGCATGAACACAGTGTTGAATGTCTTGGTAAATGTGATCAGAGACGTTTGCGTATATGCTTGGCCGATCATGCCTGACAGCATGGAAAAAGCTTTAAGCTATCTAGGTGTCAGTGGTCCAGTGACGTTAGATCTAGTCAAGGATCCGCTAAAGCCTGGAGTTTCACTACCAAAACCAGAAGGGCTATTCCCACGCATAACTGAGACGGAATAAGGATAAGAAGAATGGAAGCGCCCGTTACGTTAAAGCAACGCCTACACTATATTGACCACCTACGTGGATTCATGTTTGTGGTTATGGCATTTGATCATGCCTTACATGCGTATGCCCAGAACTGGGGGCGTTTTTGGTTCTTCCGAGATTATTCTCGCACGGAAATTTTTGATGCAGTTTACCTATTTGACCAAAGCATCATAATGCCAATGTTATTCTTCATCTTT
>JBMYXZ010000080.1:0-6527 GCA_049608925.1 Alphaproteobacteria bacterium
TTATTGGCCAAGTCTGCCGTTAGGCCATTCTCTACCGCACCCTTCAAGAAGATTTGACGCTGCTTCTCCATCTCTTCGGGTTTTTTCTTACCCATTGCACGCCGTAATTTCCAAAATGAGCTTTACCGGTGGCCGCACAGCCTTTGTTATGGGCGCGGAAGGCAAAGGCCTGCGACGCCTGGTGGCTGATAACTGTGACTTGATGGCAAAGCTACCTACGAACCCTGATTTTCCCACTTTGAATGTCTCAACAGCCGCTGCGGTGACATTGTATGAGTGGTGCCGTCAGAATGCCTCTTGAAGCCGTTTCTAAAAACGGGTACAAACCATAAGGTCACATAAATATAAATATGAGGGGGTGCTGTGTCGCCACAGCAAAAGCTGGTCATGAAGGGAATTGTTGGCGTGCTGCTGATAGCAGTGGCAGTGATGCAAATCCTGTTTCCTGCTGATGATACCATCTCGTATATTTCTCTTGCGCTTATTGGCTATGGCTTAGGATCAATTCCATTTGGCTTGCTTATTACCAAAGTAATGGTCGGTAAAGATGTCCGTGACATTGGATCCAAGAACATTGGGGCAACAAATGTCCTGCGTACTGGCAATAAGCTGGCGGCTGCTCTTACTCTTTTGGGGGATATGCTGAAAGGCCTGGTGGCTGTGCAGGTGCTGGCACACTTTCTCCATGGGCAACCATATTATCTGCTGCTGTTAGCGATAACCCCTATCATTGGACACTTATTTCCCATTTGGCTGGACTTTAAAGGTGGCAAAGGCGTGGCCACTGTTCTGGGGGTGCTGTTGGCTCTTTCCTGGCAAGTGGCTGTGTTAGCGCTGTTAACCTGGTTCTTGGTGGTGTGGATGTGGCGGTATTCATCTCTGGGGGCGATTATTGCAGCCGCTAGTGTTCCGATCTATGCACTGCTGATTTCAGGCAGGCCATTGGCAATTTTTGGTGGTGTTTTAAGCTTATTAGTAATCATGCGTCATAAAGACAATATAGTAAGACTTATTAACGGAGAGGAGTCAAAAGTTGGTCGCAGAGCTTCGTAAGTTCCCCAGTGATATTTCAGAGTCAGATGAAAAGTTATCTTGGTTAAGGTTAATTCGCAGTGAAAATGTAGGCACCAGCACTTTCTATGATCTGTTGCGTTTTTATGGCACCGCTACACGTGCTTTAGAAGCTGTGCCGGAACTGGCTGAAAGGGGAGGGCGCAACCGCCCTATTCGTTTGTGCACCAAAGCTCAGGCTGAAAAAGAGATGGCAGAACATGAAGCGTTTGGGGCGAAAATAATTCTTAGATCTGAAAAAGCGTATCCAGCATTATTGCGCGGGGTCATGGATGCACCGCCTGTATTATCTGTCTTGGGTGATGCAGACCTGTTGTCGTCAGAATGTATTGCAATTGTAGGTGCGCGTAACGCATCATTGAATGGCAGAAAGTTTGCCGAGAAATTGGCGGCAGCGCTGGGTGAGGAAAACTGGACGATCAGCTCGGGTTTAGCGCGTGGTATCGATACCTATGCCCACCGAGGCAGCCTAGAGACGGGAACGATTGCGGTTATAGCCGGCGGTATCGATCATATTTATCCTCCTGAAAACAAGGCATTATATCAAAGAATTCGAGAAGAAGGTTGCGTCCTTAGCGAGGCTCCATTCGGCGCAAAGCCGCACGCAACATTCTTTCCAAAGCGCAACCGTATTATTTCTGGCCTTAGCAAGGGCGTGGTTGTGGTAGAAGCAGCACAGCGGTCGGGATCACTGATTACGGCGCGTTTTGCATTGGAGCAAAATCGCGAGATCTTTGCTGTCCCAGGGTCTCCTTTTGATCCAAGGAACCGGGGCAGCAATGAGTTGATTCGCAATGGAGCAATGCTGATTGAAACAGTCGAAGATGTCATTGACGGTTTGAATGCACCTTATCCGCATGGCATGCTGCGGGAAGTGGAAGATAATGTTGTCGAGCTGTCGCCTCCGCCAGCGCCAATTTCCACTGAAGTTTCTGAAAAGTTACAGAAAAAAGTGTTGGAATCGCTGGGTGGGGCATCAGTTTCTCTTGACGAATTGACCAGAGAATGCGATTCCTCTCCAGGAGAGATGCAAACAGTAATCTTAGAACTGGAGCTGTCGGGGAAAATATTACGAGTACCGGGCAACAAAGTTACATTGGCCTATGAAGGATAAAATATGAAAGTCGTCGTCGTTGAGTCACCCTCGAAAGCCAAGACAATTGAGAAGTACTTGGGAGGTGATTACACAGTATTGGCAAGCTATGGACATGTCAGAGATCTGCCATCAAAGGATGGCTCAGTAGATCCAGACAATGACTTTGCTATGCTGTGGGCGGTTGATGATAGGTCCAAGAAACAAATGAGTGATATCAAGCGCGCTTTGAAGGGGGCTGATGAACTGTTACTGGCAACCGACCCGGATCGCGAGGGAGAGGCTATATCTTGGCATATTGCAGAAATCTTGGGTGAAAAGTCTGGCTTGAAGAATATGTCCGTCAAGCGTGTGGTCTTTCATGAGATTACCAAGGGGGCTATTCAAGACGCTGTTGCAAACCCCCGCAGCCTTGACGAAAACTTGATTCAAGCGTATCTGGCGCGCCGCGCTTTGGACTATCTGGTGGGCTTTAACTTGTCACCAGTGCTGTGGCGTAAGCTGCCAGGCAGTCGCTCTGCAGGGCGCGTGCAATCCGTTGCGTTGCGTTTGATTACAGATCGTGAGTCCGAGATTGAAGCCTTTAAGGCTCAGGAATACTGGTCCATTTTGGGGGATTTCCTCGGCGGTGAGAAAAAGGCGTTTGAAGCAAGGCTGACGCATCTTAATGGCAAAAAGCTCGAAAAGTTCTCGATTGATAATGAAGAGGATGCAACAGCAGCTGTCTCCAGTATCAAGCAGCATAGCTATGCCGTTGATAAGGTGGAAACCAAGCAGGTAAAGCGTTCTCCTGCTCCGCCATTTACGACCTCAACTCTACAACAGGAAGCTTCGCGTAAGCTGGGATTTGGAGCAAGCCGCACAATGCGTTTGGCGCAGCAACTGTATGAAGGTATTAATATTGGTGGCGAGACAACCGGTCTGATTACCTATATGCGTACGGACAGTGTGAACGTGTCTAAGGAAGCGCAGACGGGCGCTCTTGAGTACATTGGTGGCAGGTACGGAAAAGAATACGTGCCGGACAAGCCGCGATTCTTCAAAAGCAAAGTCAAGAATGCACAGGAAGCCCACGAAGCAATCCGCCCAACTGATGTGATGCGCCATCCCAAGGACGTGGCAAGCTATTTAGATCCCTCCCAAGCAAAGCTGTATGAATTGGTGTGGAAGCGCTTTATGGCATCGCAGATGGCAAACGCTTTGTTAAATCAGGTGCGTGTAGATATAGCCAATGCAGACAAAAGTATCATGTTCCGTGCAACTGGCTCTAGCATTGCCTTTGATGGTTTCTTGAAAGTGTACCATGAAGGCTATGACGAAGGGGAAAAGGATGATACGGAAGAAGCATTCCTGCCTGGCATGAAGGAAGGGGAGTCTCTTGATTTGAAGAAGATCACCCCGAACCAGCATTTTACACAGCCTCCACCACGTTTTTCAGAAGCCAGCTTGGTGAAGAAGATGGAAGAGCTGGGCATCGGGCGCCCATCCACCTATGCATCGATTATTCACACTATCCAAGACCGTGATTATGTGTATCTCGAGCGCAAGCAGTTCCACCCGAAAGATCGTGGTCGGATTGTGACGGCCTTCTTGATTAACTTTTTCGAGAAGTATATTGAGTATGGATTTACGGCTGAACTTGAGGAGCGCCTCGATAAGATCTCGAACGGAGATCTGGAATGGAAAGACGTTCTGCAGGCCTTTTGGAAAGAGTTCTTTTCAGCAATTGAAGAGGCCCAGAAGCTGCGTATTACCGAGGTCATTGATCATCTCGACAAAGACCTGGAAGCCATGCTGTATCCGCCCACGGAAGACGGCAAAGATCCAAAGAAGTGCCCGAAATGTGAAGATGGTACGCACAGCTTAAAGCTGGGTAAATACGGGGCCTTCATAGGGTGTTCTAACTATCCAGAGTGTTCGTTCACGCGTAAATTAAGCATGCTAGGCGCGGATGAAGAAGAAACACAAGAAGCGGCGACATTCGAAACCAAAGAGCTGGGAACAGATCCTGCTTCTGATGATGTCATTACCCTTCGTAAGGGGCCATATGGCTTTTATTTCCAATGGGGTGAGCAAGTGCCAAAGGGCAAGAAAAAGCCCAAGCGAGCGTCCTTGCCAAAGGGGGCCAAGCCGGAAGATGCTACACTGGAAATGGCGCTGGATTTGGGAAGGTTGCCACGTGTGGTGGGCGATCATCCTGAAACCGGAGAAGAAATCACCGCAGCAATTGGACGATTCGGCCCATATGTTAAGCATGCCGGTAAGTTTGTTTCCTTGAAAAAGGACGACAACGTTCTAACGGTTACTGTCGAACGTGCAGTCGAGCTGATTACAGAGGCGGCCAATAAAAAGCCGCGCGCAGCAGTAGCCACTAAAACCAAGAAGAAAGCTCCTGCCAAGAAGAAGGCACCGGCCAAGAAGAAAAAGTAAGGTAGATTGCATATTCAAATCGCACCGGTGAGTTGAACGTTAGGGTAAACAATATGAAAAGTGCTCTTCAGACATCAGCCTTAGACCAAAAGCTGTTTATGGTATATTTAGGCGGTCGCGTAGAAGGGGCTTTAGTTGAAGTTCATGATATTCGATTTGTTCTTGGGTGCAGCATTGAAGACACTTTTGAAGATCTTAGGCAGCAGTGGTGGGGAGAACAATCAGGCTTGCACCTAGATTGTTGGGGAGCGATTGAATATGCTGATGGATATGCTGTGACCCTTCAGTCAAGTCCTCAGGAATCTGACAATAAATTGTTCTTTATTAATTTAGGGGGATACGACCCCAAGCAATTTACTGAACTGCATGAAAATATTCTGGTTGTGGCGCCTACCGAGTCAAAAGCCAAGGTCAAAGCATTGAAATCGATCTTGCATTTAAAAGGGGCACATAAAGACAATATGTATGAAGTAGAAAATATCTATAGTCTGGATAATGTGGCTGCAGATAAATCACTGTATATCCATCTGGAAAAGACTGAAAAGAAACAACCATTCGAGTTTATTTGCAAATATAAACGCATAGACAAAATTGTTAGGGCTGAAGCAGCCAGTTAAATGAAGAAGGCCCCGGCCAATAAGAAAAAGTAAGGTAGAAATAATAGTTTGGAGGTATTCCGTTGAGGTGGATTTTGTTTTCGTTTCTGCTACATCTGTTTGTTGATGTAACAACAGCTGTGGCATTACCCAAGACGCGTCTTGATAATATATATCCTAAGTTTGATCCTTCTATGGAGCCAGAAATTGCTGCTATTGTTCAAGACATGGCGCACCAGGCTTTTTATTCAGGCAGATACCAAATCTGTAGATTTTTAGAAGACGTAACAGATACAGATACATATAAGGTGATTCTGAAATACCAAAAGGATGGACCCTACGGTAATTATGCTGCAGATCCAGACTTTATGCATAAAGCTTCAGATTTATATTCAACATTTTGGCTTAAAAATGATAATTATGGTGGTCGCTTTGCTGTGACTATTTACGAATTTAATTGGAAAGCCATAATCACAGGACTATCTTGGTGGAAAGATTTTTCAGAAGATATATATAGAAAACATCTCGGTCAGGAGGACATGGATCACCCAGATGCAATTATACCGGATGAATGTGGTGGCACAGATAAAAATATAGTGATTTTACAAGCAAAGGAGTCAGGCAAAATATTTGCTATTGTTCCCTCTCACTTCTGTCACCTAGCTGATTGGGATATCATGGTGCCAGTGGGGGCAGGGGAAATTCAAAAATACACAGTTTCGTTTATGGACAGCAAAAAAGATAGCCGTAAATATATTCCAGCCGGTGCTTTTCATGATATTTCTAAAGTTCTAGACGACATGATAGGAAAACCTGCGGAACGTGTTCAAGGAACTCTAAGGTCAATTGATACTCTGCGTACTGAGCTGATACAACGCCTTTATAATATTTCCCTGCGTCCATGGGTTTTCGATGATGATTCTCCAGCTGAAAGTCATTGCTACAATACTGTGCAGGAGGTTGACCAAGGGTTGCAAAAATGGTCCCGATTGCATTCAGTGTATGCGCAGCAATTAAAAGACTACAAAGAACTTTTACCAGATGCAGTGACGGATCTTGCTAAATATTATCAGGATGCATTTGACTATTCAGTTGAAGAGTCACAAAAGTTGGCCAAGCGCATCATGACCATATGGTACGTATCCCATTTTGTTTTTCCAAAACCAAGAGAAGATTAATTATCTAATTATTAGGCGTAGAAGAGGGGAGAGAGCCCCTCAATATTTCGAGGGTTCGGGTTTTGCCAGTAGGTGTCCGGGATAAATTTTTAATGGATGGAAGAGCATGCTGTTTCGAGTTTCCCTCCACTCAACCCCGCACACTCCGACGCTCCGTGA
>JBMYXZ010000081.1:0-6456 GCA_049608925.1 Alphaproteobacteria bacterium
GGATTTGCACTAAAAGAAGCCTATCCAAAAGAAGCTAAGACATAAAAAAAACCCAGCCGGATATGGCTGGGTTTTTAAAATAGGTAGACTAGATTGCTTAATCCACTTCTTCAATTTTTGGGTCGGGTGAGTTGTCGTTGTTTCCATCACCTATCATTTCAAAATCATCAATGCTAAGTTCTTCTTTCTCTTCAACAGCATCACCTTCGCCGTATGCATGGTCGAGTGCCTGATTCAAGCGTTTTGCGTAATAGCTGCTTCCAGCACCTTTAACACACTTTCCTACCATTTCACCACGTGACCCGCCAATAATTTTGGCGCCTGTTTGTACTTTACCACCTACCCGCAAGCTGACTTTTTCAAGAAGGAATGCTTCTACAGCCTGGCGGTCATCAAGATCTAATCCTTCTTCATAGCCCATGCGCAGATAAATTTCAGTTGTGTTGTCGGCATCGGCCCCATCATCACCATAGTAAAGCTTTCCGCCCCACTTTGCCCACAGATCAGAACCTTTTGAAAGGCAGTATGTTAATGTTGTGCCCAAACCTGGGACCTTAGGAGCTGTTAGCTCAAAACCTTGCTTGATTTTTGCACCTAGATCTTTGGCTTTTTTCATATATTCAACTTTTTTGGCATCAACTACTTTTTCTTCGCTAGCTTGAACTTGGCCCATAGACAGCACAAATGCCAGCATTGTAAAATATAAAACGTTCTTCATTTTTTTCTCCGGTAAGTGTTTCTACACTCTCATTTTACGAATAATTGGTTAATAGAAAGTTTCTCAATAATTTGATTCTCTGGGTGCTTTTTCAGTATACCTCTTGGAAAGACATTTGATGCTAGAATAGGGTAATCAAAACCAACCGAGATACACCATGTGTCGTTTTGTAGCTTATTTTGGCGAATCTGAAATATTGATGAGTGAGTTGATTTCAAAGCCAGTTAACTCGTTGATCAATCAAAGTCGCGAAGCACGCGAGGGCAGCCATGCCATCAATGCTGATGGGTTTGGAGTTGGTTGGTATGATTTTGATATCGAGGCTACGCCAGCGGTGTATCGTTCCATTATGCCAGCATGGAACGACAGTAACCTGCGAAATATTGCGGCAAAAATAAGGTCCAAGTGCATGGTAGGCCATGTGCGTGCGTCAACAGTTGGTGATGTAACATTGGTAAACAGTCACCCGTTCAAATCTGGCAATCATTTGTTTGTGCACAACGGAACGATTCATCATTTTGCAGATGTGAAGCGGCGTTTGATTGCCGAGCTGTCTGAAGAAGCTTACAAAGACATCCAAGGACAGACTGATTCCGAGCATTTCTTGGCGCTGATGAAAACACAATACGATGCCAGAAAACCATTTGTCGAGGCTGCGCCCGAGGCTTTTGTGAAAGCCATACGGTTGTTGGACGAAATGGCTGAGGAAGTCGGCGTACCTGGTCACATGCGCATTAACTCGATCTTCACAGATGGCATAAATTTAATGGCGACGCATTATTGTTCGCGTCAATTAGATGACCAACTTTCCTTGTATTACTCATTTGATGAAAAAATTGATAGACAACCCGCGGCACGTTCCGTCGTCGTTGCTTCAGAGCCGCTGAATGACTTCATGCATGATTGGAAGGAAATTCCGGCCAATCATTTTTTGTTTATCAATAGCCTGCAAGAGAGGGCCGTGTTGCCCATCGATTTAGGGTGATAGTGCCCAGAATAAATTTTTGTGATGGGGGCGAGTAGCTTCAAGGCTCTCTCCACTCAACTGCCGACCCTCCGACTTTCCGGGCACTTCTAACAACAGTAAAGTCACCACTTAATACGAAAACTGATTTAGTCCATCCCCATGGAGACAATATCTTCATGCTTGCCTTTTGGGCGCGCATCTTCAAAGTTTTTACCGTGTACTAGGTAATTCACCAGCTCGGCAATGTTCGTTGCATGATCACCCGCGCGTTCGATGTTCTTTGCCATAAACAGCAGCTGGGTGCAAATCGTAATGTTGCGAGGGTCTTCCATCATATATGTCAGCATCTCTCTCAGGAAGCTCATGTACATATCATCGAGCTCAACATCACGGTTCCAAACTTCCACGGCTTTTTCGTCGTCTTTGGATAGATACGCTTCGACAACGTCGATGATCATTTGCTGTGCTGTCTTAATCATCCGAGGGATCGCGCCGATACCTGGGACTTTTGTAATGTCAGGAAGGGTCTGCGTTCTTTTGGCAATATTGGTTGCATAATCGGCGATACGCTCTAGGTGGCTTGATACCTTTAACGATGATACAACCCGTCTTAGGTCTCGCCCTACGGGTTGCCTTAATGCAATGATGCGTACCGCAAAGTCGTCAATTTCTTGCTCAAGTTCGTCAATTTCAGGGTCTGAGTCAATGACGATTTGTGCCAGCTCTTTATCGCGTTTGGCGAGTACTTCCAAAACGCGTTCTAGCTGTTGGTTGACCAAAATCCCCATCTCACGGATTTGCCCCTTGAGATGGCTGAGGTCATCATCGAATGACTTAACAATGTGCCCGGCGCGGGTGTCGATGTTATTATCCATATCTACCTGTGATGTATCCATGCGTTCTCTCGTCTTGGGGGTTGGTAAAGATGTCGCCCGTGTCACCTGCTTCTACCACTTTACCCAAATGAAAAAAGGCGGTTTTTTGTGATACACGCGCTGCTTGGTGCAGGTTGTGTGTCACAATAATAATTGTGAATTTCTGGTGTAGCTCGTCAATCAGTTCTTCAACACGTGCGGTCGATATAGGATCCAATGCCGAGCAAGGCTCGTCCATCAAAATGACTTCTGGGTTCACTGCAATAGCCCGTGCAATGCACAAGCGCTGTTGCTGACCACCAGAAAGACTGGTGCCTGGCTGGTCAAGTGAATCTTTAACTTCATCCCACAAGCCCGCGCGTTGTAGGCTTTTTTCAACAATCGCATGCAAGTCTTGCTTGCCGTGTGCCATGCCATGAATGCGGGGACCATAGGCAACGTTGTCAAAAATTGATTTTGGAAATGGGTTGGGTTTTTGGAAAACCATGCCGACGCGGGTGCGCAAGTGCACCACATCCAAGCCCTTTTGATAGATATCTTGACCATCAAGCGAGATCTTGCCGTCTATGCGTACCCCTTCGATACTGTCATTCATGCGGTTTAGGCAACGCAGGAAACTGCTTTTACCACAGCCAGAGGGGCCTATTAAAGCAGTGACTTTGCCTTCAGGGATTTCAAAGTCCACATCAAACAATACCTGCTTATTGCCGTAAAACAGGTTTAAATCATTTACCAACATTTTTTGTTTGTCAGACATTTCCTACCACCGATGTTCAAAACGACGTCGCAGCACAATTGCTGCCAAGTTCATAAATGCCACTATGATCAGCAAGACCAAAATTGCAGCGGATGTATTTTCAATAAATCCGGCCTCGGGATTGCGGGCCCAGTTAAATATTTGGACGGGCAAGACCGTTGTTGCATCTAATGGTGACGCTGGTGCATTCACGATAAAAGCTACCATTCCGATCATTAATAAGCAAGCGCACTCCCCAATGGCGCGGGCAAGCCCCAGCAATGTACCGGTCAACATGCCTGGCAATGCAAGAGGTAAAACATGATGGAAAACCACCTGTACGGGCGAGGCCCCCATACCTTCAGCGGCTTGCCGGATGGCTTTGGGAACAGTCTGCAGAGCGGATCTTGAAGCCACGATAATCGTAGGCAGCGTCATCATTGCCAGGGTTAAGCCAGCAACCAGAGCCGACGAGCGTGGCAGATGAAAGACATTTAAAAAGATTGCAAGTCCAAGCAATCCAAAGATGATAGACGGCACGGATGCTAAATTGTTTATGCTGACTTCAATCCAGCGCACAAGGACATTTTTTGTGGCGAACTCTTCCAGATAGAGCGCCGATGAAATGGCAATGGGAAAGGCTATCAGCAGGGTGACCAGCAGGGTATAGAATGTGCCAATTAAGCTGCTCCAAATACCGGCATGCTGAGGTTCTCTTGAATCGCCACCGGTAAAGAACGTCCAGTTAAAGCGCTGTTTGATCAAGCGCTGACTTTCCAGTGAATCCAAAATAGCGATGTCGGTATCTTTTACACGACGATTCTTTTCAGGCAACGCGCGTTGTTCGGGGTGCTTTAAAAACTGATCAACTTCGTCAGATAGTGGAATCCATACCCACCGCGTTTGCCCTGGAAGCTCGGGATATTTTTTGACCTTGTTGAATAGTTTCAAAGACGCAAAAGGGGATAGCAGTTTTTCCGCTTCTGCGGGGGTATCTGTAATCTGCGATAGCCCGACTGTGATCAGCTGATCAAAATCAACATGCTCTATGGGGCCTTTGACAATAGAGGGGTCGTAGTAAACTTTAACTCCAACAAATGATTTCTTTAGGGCAGGGGTCGCTTGATAAATCAGCCCCCCAATAATGCCCGCTAGGATCGCCAAAATCAAAGTGACAGCGCCCAGAGAGAGAACCTTAAAGATGAATTCTTTTCTTCTGCGACTTGCGAGATTACTGTTAAGCATATTTTTCTCGATACTTATTTACCACCCGTAAGGCCAGGAAGTTGATGATAAAAGTAATGATGAACAATGCCAAGCCAAGCGCAAATGCCACCAGTGTTTTGCTGCTGTTGAACTCTTGATCGCCTGTCAGCTGGCTGACAATCTGTACCGTCACTGTAGTGACCGATTCCAGCGGGTTTGCTGTCAGATTGGCGGAATATCCAGCTGCCATCACCACAATCATTGTCTCGCCAATAGCCCGAGACATAGCAAGTAAGACCGCTGCTGTGACGCCTGGCATGGCAGCAGGCAGCACGACCTTTTTAACACTTTCTGACATAGTAGCCCCCATCGCCAATGAGCTGTCTCGCAAAGCTTTTGGCACCGCAGTAATGACATCATCTGACAAAGATGTAATGTATGGAATGACCATAATGCCTATGACGATTCCAACACCCAGGGCAGATTCACTAGCAACCGATAACCCAATCAGGGTGCCAATTTTTTGGATCAAGGGAGATACAACAATCAGGGCAATAAATCCGAAGACAACGGTTGGAATGCCGGCCAGTACCTCCATAATCGGTTTTACGATCGAGCGATTGCTTTTAGACATATATTGTGAGGTGTAAAGAGCCGCATATATTCCAATGGGAATGGCGATAAGCATTGCAATGCCCGTAACCAATAGTGTTCCCATCAGCAGGGGGAGAAAGCCAAAAAAGCCATCCCCTTTGCTGGGGCTCCACCTAAGACCAAACAGAAAATCTGGAACCGACACAAATTGGAAAAAGTGTATCGTTTCGATGATCAAGACAGCAGCAATGGCAAACGTCAAAATGATGGTGAAAAGGGCGCATGAGAATAGGCAAAGCTTTACAATAGGGTCCGTAACGTGCCGCAATTTCGTATTGGGAAAACGCTTTTGCCAGCCTAGTTGTATATACACAGAAATACTTTCATGGGTGCTTATTTGCCTCAATCCCAGATAGCACACGGTGGCCGAGATAATGGCAAAAAAAATCAAGATATACTGTGCGTCCATCGCCTGCTGTGAACATATGCTTTTATAGGTTCAGGTGTGCCATGAAAACGGGAAAAAATCAATAAAGAGTTTTGATTAAAGCACTTACCTTTACTAATTGGGGCCAACACCTAATATTTGAAATGTTAGGGTCAGCCCCTAGAACATTCAAATACCATTGCCCCACACTCCGACGCTCCGTGACTTGACCTATAAATGTCCGGGATAATTTAGAACGGTGGGCTGATAACATATGCCCAATCCTGATATGGGGGGATTATTAGTATGAATGATTGCTTTTGAAGGAGCTGATGCCAGAGTACTAGAGTTCTCCCCCCATTACCCCATACTCCGACTTTCCGCGGTCAAGACGCGGAAAGTCGGAGCCTGTGGAGCTGATTGGATATAGTTCTAAAACAGCAGGCTTTTCCCTCCATCATAAAAATTAGGCCTGTCCCAGATCACATATCTTTATGTCATCAGGGACAACCCCTTTCATTGGCTGCGGGTAATCATCCTCTTGGCTTCCTGAGTATAATATTCAACCAGGAATTCATGTATTTCTTTCAGTTGGTTGTAATACTCCTTATATACTTTCTTCTCAGCCTCAGCTTTATTCTCGGCCTCAGCCTCAGCTCTATTGATCGCCTCAGCTATCTTGATAACCTTAGCTTCAGCTCTTTTGATCGCCTCAGCTAATTTGATAGCCTCAGCTTTATTCTCAGCCTCAGCTATATTGATAGCCTTAGCTGTTTTGATAGCCTTAGCTATTTTGATAGCCTTAGCCTCAGCTCTTTTGATAGCCTCAGCTCTTTTGATAGCCTTAGCTGTATTCTTAGCGCGAGCTATTTGGATAGCTGTCTCAGTAAGATCTTGAGCTTTTCTCAAATACGACACATTGAATGGCGAAAT
>JBMYXZ010000082.1:0-3271 GCA_049608925.1 Alphaproteobacteria bacterium
TGGATAAAATGCTCAAAAGCTGTTTTAAAAAATTGGAATATCTCATTGTTAATGTTATCCACAAAATTATACACTGGTTCTAAACAGATTTATGAAGGCATTACAGATGAACAACCCTGTCGTTATTACACATGCTAAAAGAACGCCGATGGGCGCATTCCAAGGGGCACTTTCCCCTTTATCTAGCGTGGATCTTGGAGCAATCACCATAAAATCCCTGCTAGAACATGTCGACGGTTCAGCCATTACGGATGTGATTATGGGATGTGTATTGCCTGCGGGGTTAGGGCAAGCACCCGCTAGGCAAGCAATGCTGAAAGCCGGAGTTCCTCGTTCTGCGCATGCAATGACAATCAATAAAGTATGCGGTTCAGGCCTTAAAACCATAATGATGGCACATGATCAGCTGTTGTTGAACCAGGATGATGTCATCATAGCGGGCGGAATGGAAAGTATGACGAATGCCCCATATCTTCTGCCTAATGCACGGTCTGGGTATCGATTCGGACATGGTAAGGTCATGGATCATATGGCGCTTGATGGACTTGAAGACCCGTATAACGGCGGTGGCACTGCAATGGGGGTCTTTGCGGAAAATACTGCTGATAAATATGGATTTACCCGAGAAGACCAAGACGCTTTTGCCATTGAATCAGGAAACAGAGCCATCAATGCCGTTGAGTCTGGAGCATTTGTTCAAGAAATAACACCATGTGAGATTTCGGGCAGAAAAGGTACAACTGTTGTTGATACTGATGAGCCCCCTTCAAAAGTATTGTTCGATAAAATTCCGAAGTTGAAATCACCCTTCCGGGATGGCGGTACGGTTACAGCTGCTAATGCCAGCTCTCTGACTGACGGCGCAGCTGTAGTCTTAATGATGCGCCTTGAAAAGGCAAATCAGCTTGGTCTGACACCCATTGCAAAAGTTATAGGCCATGCTACACACTCACAGGAGCCAGAATGGTTTACCACAGCACCTGTAGGGGCCATTGAAAAGCTCTATAAAAAGGTGTCATTAACCCCACAGAATGTTGATCTTTACGAAATCAACGAGGCCTTTGCCGTTGTTACAATGGCTGCTATGAAGGATTTAGATCTTGATCACGGGAAAGTGAATATTCACGGAGGCGCCTGCGCTTTGGGGCACCCTATTGGAGCGTCGGGCACCAGATTAGTTGTGACTTTGGCACATGCATTAAAAAGCCAGCAGATGAAGACAGGAATCGCATCCTTGTGTATTGGGGGAGGCGAGGGCGTCGCACTAGCTTTAGAAGCTATCTAGACTTCCGGATTTTACGCCATTTCTGATGGTTTTTTTGATGCTCGCGATAGGTCTTGGCAAAAACATGCCCCCCAGTCCCATCGGCTACAAAAAACAAGTCGTCTGTTTCATCAGGGTGTAAGACCGCCTCTATGGAGGCCCTACCAGGATTACATATAGCCGTGGGAGGAAGCCCCGCATTCAAATAAGTGTTAAAGGCAGAATCTATCTTCAAATCCTTCAGCAGCAAGGGGCCTTCAAAGGTTCCTTCTGCGGCTATCTTTGCATAGATAACAGTTGGGTCAGCCTGCAGCGGCATTCCTTTGCGTAGGCGATTAAGATAGACACCCGCCACATGAGGCCGCTCGTGGGCATTAGGCGTTTCCTTTTCTACAATCGACGCCAAAATGATAACGTCATCCATACTTTTCAGGTCGCACAGAGCAGATCTTTTGCCCCATGAATCGGTCAGCAGAGCAGTCATATCATTTTGCATTCGTTGCAAAAAAGCGTCCCTGGATGTATCACGCGTTACATTGTAAGTTTCAGGCAAAAGCGTCCCCTCTACTGCTGCGATAGATATATTACCTGATAGCACTGAGGACGATGTAACAATGTTTTTAATTTCATGCACAGTAAGACCCTCAGGGACAGTGATCGCATGCTGAATGGTCTTGCCGTTGGTTAATATGGTTATGATGTCTTCCGGTGTGGAGTGTGGAGGAATGATATATTCGCCGGCTTTTAAAGCACCTGATTGCCTACGGATCAAAACGTGCAGGGAGAACAGATCAGGTGTTTTTATAAAACCCTGTTTGGATAATTTCCCAGCAACCGTGTGTAACCCATCCCCGGATTCAACCATAAAAGTTGCTGATTCTTGCATATCATTTTCAGTGTCCAGGTACACAGGAACTGCATATACATACAGGCAAAGCGACAGTAAGGATAGGATACTAAAGATATATTTTGTCAAAATACGGACTCATTTATAACTCAACCAAAGGTACCATAAGGCTTAAATAATGCGCAACCCACCTTGTTTGTGGGGCAATGTTAACCAAATGTTAACGTATAAATATTAGATTTAAAATATAAAGAACTAACTAGTAAAAATTAATGATTACCTATAAAAAAACCTTTTTTGCCGCACTGTTTGCATCCTTCATGCTAATGATAGGTAACTCTAAAGCTTATATTGTTGAAATCACGTGGCCTGGACCTGGGACTCTGCTTATTGATATATCCTTCATTATTGAAGGACCTGCCTTCGATGGCGTAGAAGTCTTTGAAAGAGCCCACCCAGACATAGTTCGAGATGGTTTTGCTAATAGAATAACCGTAGAAGGGGCTGGATCTTATGGCAGTCCAAGCAAAACATATTTCCCAATACCAGCTGGTTGGTCAGCCAAATTTAACTTCAACGATATTAATATCGGTAAATGTTTCGACTTGGCTGAGCTAAAGGCTGGCGTAGTGGACGTAAATGACAATAATAAAACGATATATCCAATGCAGCATCTTCCGATTAGAAAAGTGGAGGGTGGTTATTATGCAAACCTTAACAATATGATGACAGGTTTTGCAGATCAAGTTACCGAAACAGGTAAAAAAGTCTCAGAAATTGATGACCCTAAAGGTATTGCAAAAATAGTGGGAATTGCAACAGCGTCTGCGGGTGGTTTACTCTCAACTGTTGGGGGACTAGTTTCCGGCAGTTCGTGCAAAAACTGGAATGGTCTCGGAAGTTTTACTGGGGACGCCAAAGTTGTTCTCTTAACTACCAGCTTTGGCGATCCGTAAATCAATCAAACTGATTTTTAAACCATGTCTGTTGGCGCTTGATGAACTGTCCAGTTGCAAGCGCCAACAGTGTTTTTGTCTCCTCAAGACTAATTTTTCCACTTATGTATGCTGATATTTCTCTGACCCCCAGAGCTTTCATAACCGGGGCTTCAGGTTTGTATGATTTTTCCAGCAGGGTTTTTACTTCCTCAACCACTCCAT
>JBMYXZ010000082.1:3281-6416 GCA_049608925.1 Alphaproteobacteria bacterium
AGAACATCTGATCAATTCTGGAGATTGCACGGGCTTTCAGTTCGTCGCGCGGCCTGTTAATTACCTCTAGAGAGCAATCAAACTTTTCAATATGGGTTCGGTCACGTTTCGACTGCCAGTACTTTAACGATTTGCCAGATGATCTTATCACTTCAAGAGCGCGTGTCTGCCGTTGGGTGTCGTTGGGGTGCAGGATCTCTGCCATCTCTGGGTCTTCTGTATCCAGCAGCGCCCGAATAGATTGAACGCCCTGACTTTGCGCAATTTCTCTGACTTCCTGACGAATTTCAGCAGAAACTTCTGGAATCGCGCTGAGGCCGTCAATAATCGCTGATAGATACAAACCAGTCCCACCAACTACAATCGGGACTTTCCCCATCTGGTGTGCCTTTAAAATGGCCTCAATAGCCATTTCTTGCCAAGTATGTGCAGAACATGCTTGTGAACCTGGAAGAATGCCGTACAACATGTGCGGGACTTTTTCTTGGTCTTCTACAGATGGTTGTGCAGAAAGAATGGGGATTTCTTGATAGACCTGTTGGCTGTCTGCATTAATAATAACGCCGTCAATTTCTTGCGCCAGTTTCAATGCATATGAAGATTTGCCGCTGGCTGTCGGGCCACCAATGCAGCGAACTGGAATTTTACCCATCATAAACTTCTTTCTGTCATCATCCTTTGAGTATATATGAGCTCTTGCGCTGAAAAGCAAAATATATAGAATGTATGTATAACAAAATTTATAAATGGGGAAATGTAATGGCTTCTGGTGATGACAAAATTCGTAAACAAGTAGAACAGCTGCGCACAATCTATTCTCATCTGATTATCTGTGGAGCAATTGGTGTGGGTGCGGTATTTATCTGGGCGCTTAGTGGCGCTGGGTATTTTTGGCCGATCTGGCTGATAATCGGTATGATTATAGGCGTTGCTTTGGAGGCAATGGAACTGGGATTGCTGCCACTGTTGCGCAAGCGCCTGCCAATTTACCAAGACGAATGGGAAAAGGCAGAGATGAAGCGCCTGAAGGAAGATGACAAGCCTGCGCCAGCTGCCAAGAAAGCGCCTGCCAAGAAAAAGGTTGCACCAGCTAAAAAGAAAACGACTACAGCCGCAAAGCCAAAGGCTAAGAAGTAATTTTCTGCAGGACGATGCGACCCAGTACGTAAAGATACTTGTTGTATTCGCCAAGAATACGCTGGGTTAATTTGGAAAAGTTACCTTCATTAAATTCTGCCGAGATCACGGTTTGAGGATAAATCGTGATCTCGGGAATAACATTTTTAAACTCAGCAAGACTTCTGGGCATGTGGTAATGGGATGTTATCAGCACAATCGATTCGACTTGCTTATGGCGTAACCATTTGGCACTTTCCTGGGCATTTTCAAAGGTATTTTCCGCTTCGTAATCAAGGTCAATGCAACAGCCAAGCAAGTCTGGATCTACGCGATAGCGCCTTAAAAGACCAGCTTTTGAAACACCGCGGTTAACCCCTGATATCAACATTTTTTTTGAGACTCCAGCTTTTAACAGCTCGACACCTTCCCGGCTGCGGCCTTTGTCTCCTGTAAGGACGACGATTGCATCCACTTTTTCAGGGGGGAAATCAGCTGTTATTCTGGTTTGATTCAAATAGATTGCAAACCCTGCCACCCAGACAAGAGCAGTAATCCCAATGAATCTCCCCAAAAACTTGAACATTGCCTCACTCTTTTTCGACGAATTTATCAATTACGCGTTTTTTTCCAGCACTATCAAAGAATATCTCAAGTTTGTCGCCATCAACAGCTAAAATAACGCCGCCACCAAATCGTTGATGGGATACGCGATTGCCTACAGAAAACTTCTGGTTCTTGCGAACAGCCTTGACCGGCTTAAAGCTTGAGCCTCCAGACGTGTTCGCAATCCTGGGCATGGGTGCAATACGGACACTTGGGTCGTGCAACATTTCTACATGGGTGTGATCCAGCTCATCCAAAAAGCGAGAGGGCTCCGCCGACATGCTGCGACCATGCAAAAAGCGTTGGTTCGCGTGACTGATGTACACACGCTCGCGCGCGCGGGTAATGCCCACATATGCCAGGCGTCGTTCTTCTTCCAAGCCTTTGGTGCCGCTTTCTTTGATTGTACGTGGGTGGGGAAAGAGCTCTTCTTCCCATCCTGTAAGGAATACACAGTCAAATTCTAGACCTTTAGCGGCATGAATTGTCATTAGGCTTACCTGGTCATTGGGGGAAGCATCTTGGTTGTCCATGACCAAGCTGACATGCTCCAAAAAACCATGAATAGTTGGGAAAGTACCGATAGCACGTACCAATTCTTTCAAGTTTTCAATACGGCTTGGCGCATCGGGCTCTTTGCTGTCTTTCCACATCTTGCTATAGCCAGATTCATCCAACACAATACCCGCAAGCTCGGACGGTTTATGGTCCTTGATTTGTGACCGCCAGCGGCCAAGGTCCTGGATAAGTGATTGCAGAGAGCTACGCGCTTTGCCGCGGATTTCATCGGTCTCAATTAGCCTGCAAGCTGCTTCCAGCATTGGAATCTGTTCCATGCGAGCATATTCGTTCAGGATTTGAATGCTTGCATTGCCAATCCCACGTTTTGGAGTATTTACAATGCGCTCAAAGGCTAGGCTATCGCTTGGGTGGGTTATTACCCTTAAGTACGCAATAGCATCGCGAATTTCCATACGTTCATAGAAACGAAGCCCGCCAATCACGCGGTAGGGGATAGCCATTTTGATAAACTGATCTTCAAACTCGCGGGTTTGAAAGCTGGCACGGACCAAAATAGCCATTGCATGCAATGGTCTGCCTTCCCGTTGTTGATCTTCAATTAGGCTGCCTACTTGTCGCGCTTCTTCGCGCCCATCCCACGCAGAAAAGACAGTTACTTTTTCCCCCTGATCGGTTTCGGTCCATAGCTTTTTACCCAGGCGTCCTTTGTTGTGGTCTATCAAGCCACTAGCCGCCCCAAGAATATGCGGGGTAGAGCGATAATTTTGCTCTAGCCTGATGACAATGGCACCGGGAAAGTCTTTTTCAAACCGTAATATGTTGGTGATTTCCGCGCCGCGCCAGGCATATATTGACTGGTCATCATCGCCGACACAGCAGAGATTCTGGTGT
>JBMYXZ010000083.1:0-6416 GCA_049608925.1 Alphaproteobacteria bacterium
CAAGCCGCGGAAAGTCGGAGTGTGTGTAGTGATTAGAGATAGCCCTGAAACAGCAAGGCTCTCCCTCCATCATAAAATTATTCCGGACACTTATAGTAATTTCACTTTTCTTGTATTAATGCCTTTGTTATTAAATAATTGGCTAATATTTGATTTTTCAAAAATAATGCTTATATGTTATTCAGTAATCATTTGTGGGGGTAATATGCGTCTTAATATTTATTTTTATACATTATTTTCTTTGGGGCTGACACCTAATAATTATTTTTGAGGATTTTTTTGAGATCCTCTAACAGTAGCTTTGGTGATCCTATGTTAAATCTCCACTCACACTCTTTCAAGAACAAATGAAAATGATTTCTGGGAATTCCATTGAATTTCCTCATGTGCCTTTTGGCTTGGCTCCAGAAGTTTTCAATACCATTAATGTGATTATGCTTATGGGCAAATTCTTTTGAATGGTTGATTCTAAAATGTTTGAATTCAGACACATCCAGAGCATTATAAGCTCTCCAGCTATCAGTATAAACTATGCTGTCAGGCTCTATTTTCTGCCGAATTATAGGCATCAGGGTATCAGATTTTGCATCTAAAATAACTTGCGTATAAACTTTGCCACCTCTCTTCAAAATCCCAAAAACAGCTACTTTTCCTGCTGCTCCTCTGCCTCGTCTTCCTTTTCTGTGGCCCCCAAAATAGCTCTCGTCCAGCTCGATTTTACCACAAAATTGCTCGCTTCGATCCTGCTGTATGAGGGCGATCTTCTCTCGCAATTTGTGGAAAAATCTAACAGCTGTATTGCGATGAACACCGCTAAGCTCAGCTGCTGTTCGAGCGGTTGCACCAGAGACGAAGTATTTTATGAGCTCCAGCTGCTTATTTTTGCCTATCTTACAATGCTTTACGTACATTACAGAATCCTAACATTTCAAATGTTAGGTGTCAGCCCCTTTTCTTTTTTAGCTTTTTTTCATGATGGATTTGCATCGGATGTGAATGTGGACATTAAAAAATCGTATGTTAACAAGCGTGACAATCAACGCCAAATGCAAGTTTTTTTGCGGCATAAGACAGTTCTGGAAGGAATGTTGCAGCACATGGACATTGATTCGGTTAATAACTTAGCAAGCACATGCCAATTCATGAAAGGAAAAATTGATATTGTTAAAAATAAAGCATGGACAAGGCGCTTTAACGAAACTGGCAAAGCTATGTTTTCTTTATCTGTGGGAGGACCTGAAGCAATTGAGAAAGTCAGAAAAGTACTAAGATTAAATGAAAGCCAGGAGCTCCCAGTGTACATTAGTATTGTAGTTGATGGTAGCAAAGGTGACGTTTGGAAAGGTGTTCCAAATTCTCTTTGGAATAGCCTTGCAAGTGTAAAAAATATCGGTTTTTCTGATATACAATGCTTAATGGATACAGTTTTCTGGCGCCTTCAAAATGCTACTTCTATTACTTTGTCATACTGTCCACAGATTACAGGCTCAGGATTTGTGTACTTTAAAAATGCAACAACAATTAACATTACGAATTGTCCAAAAATTACATCAAAAGCAAAAGAAGCACTTCGTCAACGAGGTGTTAATGTTATCGACTGAGATTAGATAAATTAATAGAGTGTTTAATAGATTCTATATGCTATTCGACTTTTTGCTTGTTGTGTTGCATATAGAATCTACTTTATTCCACTTTTCCTGGAATACCAGTAGTTAAGTTTTAATATCAAATACCTTCAGCACTTCTTCCTGCTGGCTGACCATGTTTTCGCGTTTGAAGCCTTCTATCAAGGTGTGGAATTCTTCATACCAGTTCAGCTCTGCTTTCAGGTGCAAAAAAACCGAGCCCAAGCCAACAGCGGCTCGGTCCATAAAGACGAACTCAGCCGGTGGTTGGACGCCGCCTATTTTGCGAAGTTGTTGGTGAACTTCGGCGGCGATTTCTCGGCCATAAACGCCGCTGTTGGTTTCTTCTATCAGGCGGACTTTGTCTTCCAACAAGGGGGCATACAAAAAGCGTGCCCACATGTTCAGGATATCTATCAGCTCTTTATTCAGGTTTTTAAAACCCCATCTGCGATAGGCATCAACTGCCAGTTCTTCGTCATCATTCAGCAAAGCAAAATACAGATCGATCACGCCATTGACGAACCTACCATCAAATATGCGGATACAGCCAAAGTCCAGCAGGTTGATTGTATTGTCTTCGCGAACAGTATAATTCCCCAAGTGTGGGTCGCCATGAATAATGCCATAGTGGTAAAACGGGATGTACCAAGCGCGGAACATATTTCTGGCAATGTTATTACGATCTTCTATCGGGCGATCTTTAACCTTCAGCATGGGGGCGCCATCTAGCCAACTCATCGTCAGTAGGCGATCTGTAGAGAGGTCTTCGTATACCTTTGGCAGATGAACGGTTTTTTCCTTGCCCAGCATGTGGTGGTATAATTCAATGTGCTTGGCTTCTCTGACATAGTCCAATTCTTCTCGTAGGCGGGCCGTGATTTCTTCATGCACCTGGGAAGTGTGAATGGCTCTGTCGTATGTTTCATATACTTTTAGCAGCAGCTTTAATTGTTTCAGGTCTGCTTCAACGGCTGACTTCATATCAGGGTATTGCAGCTTACAAGCAAGGCGATCGCCTTCAAGGCTGGTGGCACGATGAACTTGACCAAGAGAGGCGGCTGCTGCAGCAGTATGTTCAAACTCCTTAAAGCGTGATTGCCAATCAGGTCCTAGCTCGCTTTTCATGCGGCGTTTGACAAATGACCATCCCATTGATGGCGCATTTGCCTGTAGCTGAGACAGTTCCATTGAATATTCAGGTGGCAAAGCATCCGGAATGGTCGATAGCAGTTGTGCAACCTTCATCATGGGGCCTTTTAGCGAGCCCAATGCTTCTTTTAGATCCTTGGCGTGCTTATCACGGTCTATGTCCATACCAAAGTACTGCTCGCCAGCTAGCTTAGCAGCAAGGCCTGTGACTTTGGTAGAAACCTGAGCATAACGTTTAAGGCGACCGCCAATGGTATTATCTTCAGCCATGACTTGCATCCACCTTTAATATGCGTAATAAGTTTGTGGTTCCAGGAACGAAGATTTCGCTGCCGCTGGAGACTTCATATGGGACGCCAGCTGTCACAATAACGGAATCTCCCTTGTGTGCGAGAGACTCATCAATGCAGATTTTTGATGTAACTTGCGAGATATTGAAGAAGTCCAAGACCTGTTCGCAGTGGATGGCATGCACACCCCAAGCTAGGCTTAAGACGCGTGCTGTATGGTGGCTCGAGGTTAGGGCTAAAATAGGTACCTGCGGGCGTTCACGAGAAGCCCTTAAAGTGGTAGAGCCAATGGTAGTATATGTGACAATTGCTTTGGCTGATATCGTCCGAGACACTTGATTTGCTGCCATGGTGATCGCATCTGCCTCTGTGGGCTCGGGGTTATAGCGCTTGTGATTCAGTTCTTCTCGATATATCGGGTCAGATTCAACCTTGGTGATAATGCGGTTCATCATATCAACAGCTGCAATCGGATAGTCACCGCTGGCTGATTCGGCCGATAGCATTACAGCATCTGCACCCTCATAAACGGCAGTCGCAACATCTGATGCTTCTGCGCGCGTGGGGGTGGGGTTCATCACCATTGAGTCCAGCATTTGTGTTGCAACGATAACTGGCTTGCCCTGGCGGCGCGATTCATTGATGATGCGTTTTTGTGCGGTGGGGACTTCTTCTGGGTTCATCTCAACGCCCAAATCTCCGCGAGCAACCATTATATAATCTGAGGCACAGACAATGGATTCTAAGTGCTCGATAGCCATGGGCTTTTCAATTTTCGAGCCCAGCCATGCGCGCTCCTTAATGATGTCGCGCGCTTCATAGACATCTTGGGGTGTTTGCACAAAAGACAGGGCTACTATATCGACCCCCATGTCCAGGCCAAACTCTAGGTCTGCTCTATCTTTATCTGTCAGAGAGGAAATAGGCAGGCTAACCCCAGGAATGTTTACACCTTTGTGATTTGATAGCTTGCCGCCTACCAGCACTTTGGTGGTAATGCGATCTGCAGTGGCGGATGTTACTTCCAAGCGCAGTTTGCCATCATCCAGCAGCAAATGGGTTCCGCTAACCAAGGCTTTATACAATGCAGGGTGGGGCAGGGTGACGCGTTTGTTGTCTCCCAGGCCGCGTGCAAGGTCCAGTACGAATTCTTGGCCTTGCTGTAGTGTTATAGGGCCTTCTGCGAATTCTCCGACGCGCAGCTTGGGGCCTTGCAAATCCATCAATACACAAATGGGACGGCCAGTTTCCTGTTCGATTTTGCGCACATGATTATAGCATTGCTGGTGAAAGTCATAGGTGCCATGAGAGAAATTTAACCGAAAGACATCAGCGCCCTTCAAGAACAATTCCCTGATGGTGTCATAGGTAGCCGAAGCAGGCCCCAAAGTCGCAGCTATTTTTGTGTTTCGTTGGCGACGCATTATTGTGCTTTCTTTTAATCGTAACTGGGGTCGCTTTTGCGTTCATCCATGCGGGCGACCACGATGCTACCCAATATAATAGCACCTCCCAGTACTTGGATCCATTGAATTGACTCGTCAAAGATCATCCATCCCAGGACAGAAGCCACAACAGGGCTGAGCAGAAGTAACACCACTATAAAGCCCGCGGAAACCTTTCCCATGGAATAGGCTAGCAACCCTTGGCCGCCAATGTGGATGCAGGCGGCAAGGCCTAAGACCCCAATCCAATCGTTTGTTGTATCTGGCCAGAAGTCTTCGCCAGTGTATAGGCAAAAAATCAGCATAAAAACTGCGTTACTAATGGTTGTCCACCACATCAAAGTAGAGGCGTTAAACTTAAAGCGTAGAGATTTGATCACTAAGATGTATCCGGAGAAAATCATGGCAGAGAACAACGCCAGGGCATCTCCCACTAGTTGTTCGGGTCTGACTGTGACAACACCGCCTGACATGATCATGGCGCCGGTTATGGCTGCTACGACACATAAGATATATACCCAGCTAGGGCGCTCTTTATATATCATCCATAAAAAGAAGGGCACAAAGAATGGGGTGAAGTTGTTGAATAGAGAAGCATTAATCACAGTGGTCATATCGATAGACAAGTGCCATGCTGCCAAATCCAATGAAAAGAAAAAGCCAGCTAAGATCATCAGCCAATGTTCTTTGCCGTTGGGTTTGTGAACAGTCTTGGGGTGCAGTTTATTTTCCACAAGCATCCATGCCCATACTAGTGGAAGCGCTAAAAGCAGGCGAAAGAAACCCGTTGCATTGGGGCCTATATCAGTGATTCGGACGAAAATAGGGGATATGCCTAACATCACAGCCCCCGTTACGGCCATGATCATTGGTAGAGAGCTATTTTTCGTGGTGTTGCTTTCATGCATAGAGCGTTCGTGTCTCCAAAACTTGCTTTTCGTTATCTCAGTGGCTATTGTGCCAACATCAAACGATTTGTAACCTACTTTGCAGGAGAATAGCAATGGAAACTATTGATCAATCAACAGCTACACAGCTTAAGCAGTTTATCGAACGCATCGAGCGCCTTGAAGAAGAAAAAACCGCCTTGGGACAGGACGTTCGGGAAGTCTTTTCGGAGGCAAAGTCTTTTGGCTTTGATACAAAAACGATGCGTGAATTGCTGAAAATCCGTAAGCTTAATGCCGACGAGCGTATGGAAAAAGAGCACCTACTGGATACGTACTTGCATGCTCTAGGTATGGCAAGTGCCGCAGATGTGCCAGAGGCTGCTTAAAAAAATAAATTGCCACTTCCCGGGAAAAATCTGGGAAGTGGCTGTACACTTCAAAAATACCTAAATTGCCCATTCGCAATCGCGATGTTGCACTTCGCTATTGAATTATCCTTCTTTGGAATTCTTGCCACCGCTGTTCCTGGCTGTTTTTTCGAATGCCTCTGAAATTTCATTATATCTGGCTTCGTTGCCTACATAGCGCAGTTCTAATGGGTGGAGTATAGCATCATCAGCCAGTGCAGCAACTCCATGACGGGTGATGCATAATGTGTTTAGACAAAGAACAGTGTCTAAAATTTTTCTTGATTTTTCAAAGTCTTGGACGTGGTAGTAATGCGCATAATTAATGCTATCGTCTCCAAGAAGCATTTGCACTAGGAGTAAATTATGCGTTTGCTCTAATTGGCGTGAAAGCGTTTCTCCAAAGTCTTGGCCTATTAGAGGGATTACTTTATTAGTCTGCCACTTTTTATCAGGGTCAGTTATCAGTTTTAACATGTCCGGGCGTAGGAAGTGCTTGCAGGCTATAATCAAATCAGCACGAAGCTTTTCCTTGGATATATTATGTGTCACAGCTTCTGCATCGTTTTCCGAGTTCAGAATTTCATTAAAATAATGGAAATATTCA
>JBMYXZ010000084.1:0-6405 GCA_049608925.1 Alphaproteobacteria bacterium
AATTAAATGGATTCCGCGGTCAAGCCGCGGAAAGTCGGAGCCTGTGGGGCTGATTGAAGAAAACCCTAAAACAGCGTGCTCTTCCATCCAGCATAAAATTATCCCGGACACTTATGGGACAAGTCACGGAGCGTCGGAGTGTGCGTGGCGGGGAAATAATATACTAGAATTCTAACCCTGCCCCTCTATCACCCAAATTGAGCATCTGTCCCGAGGATCTCTTCGATTCGCAATAGCTGGTTGTACTTTGCCATACGATCTGATCGTGACAAAGACCCAGTCTTAATTAATCCGCAATTTGTTGCAACCGCAAGATCGGCAATTGTGGTGTCCTCTGTTTCACCAGAACGATGAGAAATCACAGCATTGAATCCCCCCTTGTGAGCCATTTCAACAGTTGCCAGAGTCTCAGTCAGGGTGCCTATCTGATTCAGTTTTACCAAAATCGCATTTGCCTGGCGGTCTTCAATGCCTACTTGCAGACGCTTCATGTTGGTGACGAACAGGTCATCGCCTACAAGCTGTACGCGATCTCCCAGCTCGGCCGTTAATGCTTTCCAGCCGTCAAAGTCGTCTTCCGCCATACCATCTTCAATTGATGCGATGTGATATTTATCAACCAGGCCTTTGTAATAAGCAACCATTTCAGCCGCATCACGCTTAACGCCCTCGCCCTTAAAGTCATAGATACCGTCTTTATAGATCTCGGTTGCAGCAGTGTCCAACGCCAGCTTAAAGTCCTCATGAGGTTTATAGCCGGCCTGTTCGATAGCCATTAAAATCGCATCAAGTGTTTCTTCTGCGCCGGTGAAGTCAGGCGCAAAGCCTCCTTCGTCACCTACATTAGTATTGAAACCCTTCTTTTGGATGATTTCACGCAATGAATGAAAAACCTCACAGCCCATACGCACCGCATGAGAGAAGCTTTCAGCGCCAACCGGCATAATCATAAATTCTTGAATATCCAACAAGTTGTCCGCATGAGCCCCACCATTGATAACATTCATCATCGGCATAGGCAGGCGCGAAGCAAACGTTCCACCAATATAGCGGAACAATGGCATATCTAGATGAGCCGCAGCAGCTTTTGCGGTTGCTAGGCTAATCCCAAGCAATGCATTGGCCCCGAACTGAGATTTATTTTCAGTGCCGTCAACCTCAACCAAGATATCATCAACGCCACGCTGATTAAGACCATCAAAACCCAACAGAGCATCAGCAAGTTCACCATTGACAGCCTCAATTGCTTTAAGAACGCCCTTCCCGCGGTATCTTGACTTATCTCCATCCCGCAGCTCCAAGGCTTCATGGGCACCTGTTGACGCACCGGACGGCACCGCCGCACGGCCTAAAGATCCACCTTCCAACACCACATCAACTTCAACCGTTGGGTGTCCGCGCGAGTCGATAATTTCACGGGCTAAGATGTCGATGATAGCACTCATAAGGGGATCCTTTCTTTAATATTTAAATTTCCACAATCTCGGGATATTCCTTGGAAACCTTATCAAATTCCATAAGAATTCGGACAAGACTTGGCAGATGCTCAAAGTACACCATATTGGGACCATCACTGGGAGCATTTTCCGGATCTTCATGGGTCTCGATAAACAACCCGGCAACACCCGCTGCAACTGCAGCTCTTGCAAGGGTTGGCACAAACTGACGCTTACCGCCGCTTGTGGTCCCTGCCCCGCCAGGTTGTTGAACGGAATGAGTTGCGTCGAATATCACGGGATATCCAGTTGCGCGCATAATGGGCAAAGACCGCATATCTGAAACCAATGTATTATAGCCAAAGCTGGCGCCACGTTCACACAACATGATGTTTTGACTGCCCATGCTTTCGACTTTTGCAGCAACATTAACCATGTCCCACGGAGCAAGGAATTGTCCTTTTTTAATATTCAAAGGCTTGCCTGTTTCAGCAGCAGCCATTAATAAGTCTGTTTGGCGACACAAAAATGCCGGGATTTGCAACAAATCAACAACGTCGGCAATTGGGGCACACTGTTCAGGCAAGTGCACATCTGTGACTGTTGGCACGCCAACTTTCTCGCGAATTTCACGGAACACTGCCAAACTTTTGTCCATGCCCATACCACGTACAGACTTAATGCTGGTTCGATTAGCTTTATCGAAAGATGTCTTAAAGATCAAGCCAATGCCTAGCTTATCAGACATTTCAGCAAGTGATTCCGCCATGCCAAAAGCATGATCGCGGCTTTCCATCACGCATGGTCCCGCAATTAATGCAAAGGGTTGATCATTACCAAATGTAACGGCCTTAACATCACCGCCACCAACAGTTACATGAATCGGTTTCATTTATGAAATCCTCCGGATTTTCTTGTCGTTCCCATGCGCCACGCAAGCTTCGATATAGCTTGAGAATATAGGGCTCGGCTGGAACGGATATGATTTTAATTCTGGATGCGCTTGAGTGCACAAGAACCAAGGATGATCCTTGCGCTCCATCATTTCAGGCAGCTGGCCATTGGTCGACATACCTGTCATGAAAAAGCCTGCTTTCTCAAGCGCTTCACGATAGTTAATGTTCACTTCATAGCGATGACGATGGCGTTCTTCAATGGTATCAGTACCATACACTCGATGTGCCAGAGATCCTGGCTCAAGATGCGCTCTGTAAGCCCCTAAGCGCATGGTACCACCAATAGGTGTGTTCGCGTCTCGGCGTTCAACTGTATCACCCTTGACCCATTCGGTCAGCAGCCCTACAACAGGCTCGGTCGTGGGAGATATTTCCGTTGAATTGGCATTTGGCATACCTGCAAGATTCTGCGCTGCTTCCACAACAGCTGTTTGCATGCCCAAGCAAATACCCAAGAATGGAATCTTGTTCTCACGAGCATATGTTACCGCGGCTTTCTTACCCTGAACACCACGAATACCAAAGCCACCTGGAACCAACACACCATCAACCTTGCCAATTATCTTTGCGGCTTGGTCTTGCGAAACTGGCTGCAAACCATTTTCACCATCTTGATGCTCTAATTCTTCGGCATCAATCCAGGTCACATTTACCTTGGCATTGTTAGCAACACCTCCATGTAGGATGGCTTCTGTCAAAGACTTATACGCGTCTCTTAATGCTGTGTACTTTGCCACAACAGCAATAGTGACTTCGTGCGTTGGATTGTCAATCGACTGCAACACAGATTCCCATTTAGACAGATCAGGTGCATTGTCATGGGGAAGATTAAAGTGATCCAGCACCTGAACATCCAAACCATTTTCAGAATACGTGATGGGCACTTGATAAATCGACTTAACGTCGGGTGCTTCAATCACACATTCTGGTTTCAAGTTACAGAACAGTGCCAGCTTGCGGCGTGCATCATCCGGAATTGGTCGGTCACAGCGGCACAGCAGAATATCTGGTTGAATTCCCACATGCAGCAGCTCTTTCACAGAATGCTGAGACGGTTTCGTCTTAATTTCATCTGCGCTTGGGATAAACGGAATCAAGGTTAAGTGCAGATATATACTGCGCTCACGGCCAATCTCCAGCATGAACTGACGAATTGCTTCCAAGTATGGCAAGCCTTCAATGTCACCAACTGTGCCGCCGACCTCAACAATTAAAAAGTCCAGATCATCTTCCAAATCTGCTTGGATATAATGTTTAATTTCATCCGTGACATGCGGGATAACCTGGACGGTTGCACCGTTATAATCGCCGTTGCGCTCTTTTTGAATGATGTTTTGATACAAACGCCCTGTCGTGACGTTATCACTTTGGCTGCAGGCAACACCGGTAAAGCGCTCGTAATGCCCAAGATCAAGGTCAGTTTCGGCCCCATCTTCGGTGACATAAACTTCACCATGTTGTTTAGGGCTCATGGTGCCGGGGTCAACGTTTAAGTATGGATCAAACTTGCGAATTTTAACACTGTAACCTCTTGCTTGTAGAACGGAACCAAGCGCAGCAGACGCAAGCCCCTTCCCTAATGAAGACACCACACCACCGGTTACAAATATAAATCGCGTCATGAAAACCCCGTCTACGCCATCAAAATTCTGCCTAACCATACATGATTTCTGCCGATTTCTGAAGCATAAAATAACAGTCATATATGAAGATAAAAAAAGCGCAGACCCTTTCGGATCTACGCTATTCTAAAAGATAGGTAATTTACTTACTCATGTACTCCTGACCATTTTTAACTAGCTGATCCCATTCGGCTTCAGACTGTACATTTACAACTTTTGACTCAAAGTGTTCATCAGTTCCGTATGTATCGTCCATTCCGGTAAAGTTATTCTTCAGCATTTCATCAGAATAGTTCGGACCATAGTGAGGATGTGCTGCAAGTTCTTGCTTAGCCAGTGCTGCAATTCCATCAATCAAACCAGTTAAAGGTGAGATCAAGAAGCTGAATGCTCTGCCCAGAACTGACTTACAGTAAGTCACTGCTTTGTTGAGCGTTGCCTTGACGCGTGCAACAAAACCCTCTTTTTGTGCTTCGTCAGACTTCGCTTCTGCAATTTTCTTTTGGTTAGCAAGCTTTACAGTTACTTCCTCCATGATTGATTTTATGTCGACCAAAGATTTGCCTGTTGCCGCAACTTTCTTGATGAAAGTCCCAAACAAATCAGTCACTTTTGCAACGCGGAAGCCAGCTTTTGAAGCCTTAACCTTCACACTGTCGCCTTTATCAACCAACCAAAGACCTTTTGGCTTATTGTATAGGCGCTCGGCTGCAACTTTATTTGCTAGTACAGAACCAACACCTGGGACGACACGAAGGAGGTCAATCGCCCACTCTGGAAGGCTGGCATTTGGAGTGATATCACCCGCATGGCAACGGTATACCGCAGGCATTTCGCTGAAGAAGTCAACATATGCTTCGTCTCCCATTGGTGCCGGAGAAATTCCATAAATACGTGTGCTGTTCGTTGATGAAGGCAGCATTCCCATTGCTTTTAGAATCGCAGGAATGAAAGAGGCGTAAGCACCCGCCTGGCTGTGACCAGTTGAAGTAACTTTAACCTGGCTGTTCCAGTCAACACCTTTTCCTTTAAGGTGCGCTTTTACATTATCAAGATTCTGCAGTATATCAGGCATCATTGTGATTGCTTTCAGCAAGAATCCTGAAGAAACTTTAATGTTAAAGAATCTCTCATCAGTGATCTTTGACATAAAATCATTTGCCATTTCTAAAGCAGTGATCTGAGAATCAAAAGAACGCATCATGTCATCAATCATCTCGGCCTCTAGGCGATGGCTCTTTGCAAGACCTTGCAAAAAGTGCCTAAAGTTGCCAAGCATATCACGCATCTGAGCAGCATTCTTCTGACGAAGCTTTGCAGCAGTAAAGTTTGCGTTTGCATACTCTTGGATCTTAGAAAGCGCTTTATCATCCATGCGGCGTGCCATTGCGCGACGTTCGTAATCGTTACGGCATTCTTTCAAAGCATCGCTCGTTAAAACATAAGATTTTCTAGCCTCAGCCAACAGCATATCTTTCAGGCAAAAGTGAAATTGCTCTTTCAGCATTGGCAAGATAGACTTTGGAAGAATCAGATCATTCTTAAAGTTGTTTTCCCATCCAACGCCACCGGCTGTACCATGTGTTGAGATAAGAACTTCAACCGTACCATCATCTTCGTTATGAATGAAAAAGTGACCCGCTTTTGCTAAATGCTGAAAGTATTGGCCTTCTGCACCGCTGAAGCTTCCAACATACTTAAAGCCTTGTGCAGCAAGATCATCAAGAGCGCGCTGATGTAGATCATTGTTACCCTTTGTCGCATGATACACAGCATCATTTGAGCGGTTGTATACTGATTCCTTGGTTTTGAATTCTTTAGATGGCTTGCCGTCTGTTACAAATGACTCATGCGTACGGGCCAAATTTGCTTTTGACTTTACTTGGTCTTTAACCTCAACATTATAACGAGGTGTAACTGACTTAGAGGAAACCTCTAGATCTTTCCCTAAGTCCACAGCACCATTGAAATGATGAACTGGACTGCGCATATCAAAGCCAGCAAATTGATCCTGGCGGTTAACTGCTGAAAATACAGGCGCTGATAACATCGCCCCTACTAAAGCTGTTGAAACAAAAAAACGTGTTTTAATCATAATAATCCCACTTTCAATAATAAATAATAATTTAATTAACTAATATGAATATAAGGATTTATAGATATGATTAAAATAGATAGTTTGTAATATATAATATGCACTGACGTCATACCTTAGGAGGTGGTTATTTAAGGGTAGTCCAGCGGAATGCCCTATAAGTGTCCTGGGTGATTTAGAACGGTGGGAAGTTCCAAGCTGCTCCAGAACTTTCTATACTCAACTCAACTCAACTCCACACACTCCGACTTTCCGCGGCTTGACCGCGGAATCCATTTAATTATTTTATTTTAATT
>JBMYXZ010000085.1:0-6027 GCA_049608925.1 Alphaproteobacteria bacterium
ATAATAAAATATTATGGATTATATTTGCTGCATTCTTAGCCTTCCCAAACATCTCTAAGACCTTTGCATTAACTGGCAATATACAGGACTTGAAGGTATAAACCATCTTAATTGACGAACTTAAATTTTCTTCGCAATATTTATCGAGTAGGTATATTTTTTTTAAAAAATTATTAAGATTATTAAACTTTTTAGTATCGACAATTCCAAAAACATCTTCACCAATTAAAGTGTTTAATTCTTCAATTTTGTTCCATAAATCTGTTATTTCGAACCCAGATTTTTTCTCAATAGAACATGAATCCACGGAAATTGTGGTTTCAGCATCCCTACTCGTGGAACTATGTAATAAACTTGACCCTTTACTCTCAACCTTATTTTCAAAAACAATATCTGAATTTTTTTGTGGTAAAAATTCATCGAGCCCATGTTCAATAAAAAAATTTTCAACCTCCGGGTCTAAAGAAGCCCGATTCCAACCTTCTGGTATAAAACCCTCATAAGATTTGTTTTTTAAGGACTCAGATTTTTTAGCAAGATAGTTCCTATAATTGATAATTTCATATTTGCAACCATCAAAATCACAGCTTTGATCTTCTAATGTCAGAATAATTGCATCATTTTCCTCCATAGAACTAACATCTTCATTAGTTAACTTGTATCCTAGAAAACGCTTATGCGATTCTTCATCAAGGAAAGGTATACCGTAAACAACAACAGTATCATATCTATTCCGGCTATGTTCATTGGAGTTACTATCTGAAGCATAAGGAGCCGCAGAATAAAAAAATAATGGAATAAAATACAAAAACAATCTAAACATTAAAACTGAATCTCTTAAAATAAATACAACAATTGAACTTATAATATTAATCGCTTTATTTCAACAGTATTATTTACCTAAATAGAGATACCAATCCTAACATAAGCTCTTGAAATTGTGAGAAGCTCTCGCCATTAATCTTCCCTTAAGACAAGCGTGAGATACTGACAGTAATAGGAGGCGTATCATGTCACACAAGACACCCGAACTTTGGAGAATTCTAGTCGTCGTAGCCGTTGTCGTTATGGGTAGTGGGATGCTGTGGATGCATCGTCAGGCTGTTATTTCTGGGATCTTTACGGATTTTGGGATCGAGCCCTTTGAAGTACAATCACAGTGTGCGGTGACTCCTATGTCTCCCGCTTTATTTCCTAGCACGCTTGGGCAATAATCTTACCGGCCAACATACCTTTTAGACCAGGCAGCCAAGACTGTTGCCACGAACTCAGCATCATCGCGATTGGCTAAGAAGTGGTCGGCGTTATCTAGGCTAATAAAACTTTTCGGATGACGCGCCGCCTTATAGATATTGCGGGCATGGTCAATACTGACCGTCAAATCGATCGGCGAATGAAAAATCAAGATTGCTTTACCAAAGTGACGCAGAATACCCTCAAGGTTATGAGAACGAATATCCTGCAGATAATCTTTCGTAATAGTCAGCTGTCTGCCGGCAAAGTTAATGGTGACAGAGCCTTCTTTTTGGATTTTGTCGAGATGTTCTTCGAACAAATGCACCACATGCGAGGGATAACTGGGCGCAGCTATTGTGCAGACTGCTTTGATTTCAGGTATCAAGCTTGCCCCAACGATGCTCATCGCGCCACCTAAACTGTGACCAATGATCAACTCTGGTGCTTTATAGTTCTCTCGCAGATATTTTCCGGCATACACAATGTCCGAGACATTACTGCTGAAAGTAGTTTCTGAGAAGTCGCCCTCACTGGCGCCAAGGCCTTGGAAGTCAAATCGCAAAACAGCGATGCCTTCTTTGGTCAATGCACGGCTGATGCGCGTTGTCGCCAAAACATCTTTCGAGCAACCAAAGCAATGTGCGAATATGGCAAAGGCACGTGGTTCGCCTTCTGGCTCTTCCAATTTGGCGGCCAGCATTTTTCCTTGTTCGTTTTTAAATAATAAATCTTTTGTCATACTTCTCTTAAGATTGGTATGCTTCAGGCTCTATGGTAGGAAAAGTACGTCAACAAATGATTAACATCCCAAAACAATTACAATCTTCCATTATTCAACTACTTAAAAATAATGCGGCAGGTGATTTGTCAAAAGCCGCAGCTGATCTGTCTTATACCTACCGTAAAGCCAGAGAGCAAGATTTTATTACTAATAGGCAAGAACGGCTTGCTTATATGGCGGCTCGCATGCCAGCTACCTATGCTGCAGCTTCTTCTGTTCTTCAGCACCTACCCCAGGTAAAGTCTATTCTGGATATTGGCTCTGGCACTGGGGCAGTTGCCTGGGCAACCCATGAAATATGGCCACATGCTAGTTACACAGGTCTTGAGCGCGATCCAGGACTTATTGAAATTGCCAAAAGCCTGGCTAGCTTTGATGCAAATTGGCTGCAAGGTGACATGACCGCATCCAAACTGGCAAATGCGGAACTTGTGACAATCAGCTATGCCCTTAATGAACTTACAGACACAGAGACCAACCGTGTCATTGAAAAGCTATGGCAAGCAACAGACAAATATCTGTGCATTATTGAGCCAGGAACAGTCAGTGCGTACACCCGTTTAATGATAGTGCGGGACTATTTGCTTAGCAAAGGGGCACACATTCTGGCACCCTGCCCGCATCATGCAGTCTGTCCTATGGCTAGCAAAGATTGGTGTCACTTCTCGGTGCGCTTGCAACGCCCAGACTTTCAGAGGTCGACAAAGCAGGCAAGCCTTCCCTATGAAGACGAAAAGTATGCTTACCTGATAGTATCAAAACAACCCGTGGATAGGCCGCTAGGGCGCTTGGTTAAGCGACCAATCAAGAAATCCGGTCATATTTACCTTGACGCTTGCCATCATGGCCGGCTAGAACGCTTGACGATCACTAAACGTCAGCGTGACCAATACGCCGCAGCCAAAAAATCAAATTGGGGTGATGACTGGAATCATTTTGACAGAATTAGTCAAGATTCCTAGGATAACAACATGCGGTATTGGATCTATCTATTTTCTGTTTTCTTGACTGTTGGCGCTGCCATGGCTGCCGTGCCGCAACCTGCCAAAAAACCTCTTCAAACAAAGGATGTGACCGTAAAACCTGGAGAATCCGTTGCGACTTTTGCCAGGCGCAATGGCACGTCGGCAAAGACCGTCATAGCCCTTAATGGCCTGAAAAAGCCTTACAAGATTTTTATTGGCCAGCCCTTAAAAGTTCCCATGGTTAAGCAAATCACCAAGCCATCTGAGATAATCCCAGCGCACAAACCGTTAAGATCAATCAGCCAGTCTGAGGAGAAAAAGCAAGCTTTACCCAAGCCAAAGTCACGTGCACACAAAAAGTTCTTGTGGCCCCTTAAGGGCAAAGTTATCTCTTCGTATGGCAAAAAGCAAAAAGGGTTGCGCAACGATGGCATGAACATCCAGGCAGCCGAGGGTGCCACTATTAAGGCCATCGAAAATGGGGTGATTGCCTATGCAGGCAACGAACTAAGAGGTTTTGGCAATCTTATCCTGATAAAACATGCAGACAGATGGTCCAGCGCCTATGGGCATTTAGGCACAATTTTGGTCAAACGTGGACAACATGTGGACAGAGGCCAAGTTATTGGAACGGTTGGATCTTCTGGAAACGTAAAAGATCCACAGCTGCATTTTGAACTAAGGCAACATGCAAAAGCTGTGGATCCCAAGAAACATCTAACCAAAATGGGTTGATGATTACTTCGACTGTTCTTTGGTCAAAGGAACATGCATTTCTGTCGGATAATCATATGCTGCACCACTGGCAACATCAACCGCAGCTCCAATAACGCCGCCGGCAATAATATTGCCAAATGCCATGCCTTTGGTCGAGGACGCCACGGTTGTAGTTCCTGTTCCATATCCTTCTTTTTCACAAACAATGTTCATGTCAGATAGTGAACGCTCAACAGTTACTGAACCTGGCGTTGTAGGTACAAACCAAGTACCACTATCATTTGACAACTTACATGCAGCACCACTTACAGGGGAAGTGGTTACTGAAACTGATTGTTTATTACCTGTTGTAACAGAGGCGCAACCAGACAATAACGCAGCTGCTGATAGTACAATAATAGAATAATTTCTCATAATATAATCTCCTTATAATTCAAAAAGCTCATCAAAATAACAGAAGTTTTAAATTTTAGCAAACGTCATTACATCAAAAATACAAACTATACTATATTTTACTTATAGGCAAAATAGCCCGAACTCTCATCCAGCAATCCTTCGCCGGGTTTACAAGTGTTTGGAATAAATTATGATGGTAGCAAAACCCGAGCTGTTTCAGGACTTTCTCCGCCCTCTACCCCACACTCCGACGCTCCGTGACTTGTTCACGGAGTCCACTCTCAGGCACACTCAGCTGCAGAAAACTTTAGTGTATTCTTGATTTTCCGAGTCTCAAGGGTTGGTGGACTCCGGGCATAAAGCCCGGAGCGTCGGAGTGTGGGAGGATGATATTTGAATAGGGGCTGACACCTAATTCCTCAAAGGTGGCCGCAGGCATATTTATGACAAGGCAACATGCAAAAGCTGTGGATCCCAAGAAACATCTAACCAAAATGGGTTAGTTTTGTTCCTTAATCCCTCCTCCTGGGGCATCCACTCTATAGATAAAGAAACCTGAGTCCATATCGAGCAATCCGTCACCGGGTTTAAGATTACCTGCCTCAAAATGCACCACGCTCGATGTTGGACTGACAGTACCCGGCTCCATAGATCTATAAATACTAGGTATAGAATTTCCACAGCCAACTTGTATTGCACAAAAACCCGAAGGCTTTGCAGAAAGTGCATCCTTCTCTTCCTCTTCACATGCCGATCCAGTTGTTGCTAATATTACAGTCATTAATATTGCCCACAGTTTCATTTGATGCCTCCTTCATGTTTCCTCTAATGATAACAACCTTGACTTTATGCTGCAATCGCGGCAGCTTAAAGGTCCGGATAATAACAAGCAAACGCACACCATGTTTATCATCGGAATTACTGGAGCTGTTGCCATGGGCAAGTCCACTGTGGCAGCCTACATGAGCGAGCATAACATCCCTGTTCATGATGCCGATGCATGCGTGCACGAGTTGTTCCGCAGCCACCAAGAAGTCATTGGTCAGGTTGGGGCTCTTTTTCCTGATGTCATTGAGGACGGACACGTTAATCGTAAGACCTTAAGCCAACATGTCTTCCCGAATCCAGATAACATGAAGCAGCTGGAAGAAATCGTCCATCCGCGCGTGCGCCAAGATCGTAATGCGTTTGTAAAGCGCCATCAAGCTATTGGCACACCCTGTGTTGTGTTGGATATACCTCTATTGTTTGAGGCAAACCATGACAGTATTTGCAATGCTATTGTGGTTATTGCGTGCGACAAAGAAAATCAAGAAAAGCGTGCCATGCGCCGCCCAGGCATGACAAAAGAACGCCTGCAGCAGATAAACCATCTTCAAATGCCAATCGAAGAAAAGATGGCACGTGCAGATTATGTCGTACGCACCGATGGCGAGAAAGAAGAAACGTATAAGCAGCTTGATAAAATCTTGTCAGAGCTGCAACAAAAGCATAACTTTTCCCTGAACGAGGCTACCTATGCGTGAAATTGTACTGGATACAGAAACCACTGGATTTGACCCTGTCTCTGGCGACAGAATCGTGGAAATTGGTTGTGTCGAGCTGAAAAACTGCATCCCAACCGGGAATGTATATCACGTCTATATTAACCCCGAGCGCGACATGCCACAAAGCGCTTTTGAAGTGCATGGCTTGTCAGAAGAATTCCTGAAAGAGCATCCGGTTTTTTCCTCGGTGGTAGAAGATTTTCTTGAGTTTCTGGCGGAAGACCCGTTGGTCATTCACAATGCCAAGTTTGACATGAAGTTCATCAATCACGAACTTAAAATGGTTGGCAAACCAGCCATCCCCATGAGCCGTACAGTCGATACGCTGTTAATGGCGCGCAAGAAATTCCCAGGATCTCCCGCAAGCTTGGACGCTCTGTGCCGC
>JBMYXZ010000086.1:0-6009 GCA_049608925.1 Alphaproteobacteria bacterium
TCACAAATATATTCCGAACACTTATGATCTTGACCACGGGGGATATTTTTTATACTTAACCTATCAATATGTAATAAAATTTCTAAAGTTGGATGCAGTATTATGTTACAAAAAATCTTCCGAATATATCTTGCCATATTGCCTCTAATGCTGGCGTCAGCATGCTCGCATGACCCGATCAAAATTGGTGATATTCAGGAAATTTCTTCAGTAGAACAAATGAAACCGTTTTTGCGCCGGCTAGATCACACAAGCTTGGTGGTGTTTGACGTAGATTTTGTGATCCTGATGCCTGTCGATAAGATTGGTTTGCCAGAATCAAAGCCTATCCGCCAGAAAATCTTCAAACATTATGTTCCCAAGCTTGGGAAAGCGCAGGCCAAGAATCTGTTTGTGACGTTCAATAAGCTGGTGCAGCGCAAGTTGGTTGAGCCTGAGACGGCTAACATCATTCGAGATCTTCATCAACGCCAGATCCCCACCATTGCACTTTCCGCGCTTAGTATGAAACCGCTGGGTCCCGTAAAGGATCCCATGAGTTTTCGCTTAGCGGGCTTGCGACAGCATGGTATCTGGTTCACAGATTCGCTGGAGGGCAAGCAAGTTACATGGAGTCAAGACTCGGGATATCAAGCAGGTGTTATCTTGTCAGGGGCGCAGATCAAAGGCGATGCGCTAGAACATTATCTAGACAATATAGCCAAGTCACATCCATCAACTGTTGTCTTTATAGATGACCGTCTTGATTGGCTGCACAGTGTCCAGCAGATGTGCGATAAAAAAGGTATTGCCTTTAAAGGCTTTCACTATTCCGCAGAGGTTTTAAAAGGGAATGTCGCTGATCCTGAAATGGCGTGGGAGCAGTTTAAGGTATTGCACGGCAAGGGAGCATGGATTCCTGATGCAGTGTTTTTGAAACGCTAATGTATGAATCACCCGTTGCCCCCATAATTGGGGGCAGGGGTGGGGTGTCCGATTACTCGGACTTTTCTTCAGCAGGCTTTTCTTCGGCAGCAGCTTCAGCTGGTGCTTCCTCAGCTTTGGCTTCTTCCGCGGGGGCAGCTTCTTCAGCAGGCTTTTCAGCTTCCGCTTTAGCAGCGGCAGCAGCCTCGGCTTCCGCGGCTTTTGCAGCTTCCGCAGCTTCTTTCTCAGCAGCTTTTGCTGCTTCAATCTTCTCTGCCTTTTCGCGCTCGCGCTCCTGAGCCTTTGCTTTTGGCTTAGACTTTTGAGGCTTTTCTGTAATGCCAGGCATTTCGATGATTTTTGCGTCGCCCAAGAACTTAGCAACACGGTCAGTTGGCTTCGCACCAACAGAAATCCAGTGCTTGATACGGTCTTCAACTAAGCGAATGCGATCTTCATGCTCACGCGGCAACATTGGGTTGTATGTACCAACTTTTTCCACATAACGACCATCACGAGGTGCTGTTGCTTCAGCTACAACGATCCTGTAATAAGGACGCTTTTTTGCGCCACCACGAGCTAAACGAATTTTCAATGCCATTTTTAGTTTCTCCTACTTTTTAAACAAACTTCCAATTCCATGACGCTTCAGGCCTTTTTCACCAAGTTTATTGGCCTTTTTCATCATCTGTCCAACCTGCTTATGCATTTTCAGCAGCTTGTTCACTTCTTGCACGGATGTTCCCGATCCGCTAGCGATACGACGCCTGCGTGAGGCATTTAAAAGCTTCACTTTCTCACGCTCGACAGGTGTCATTGAACTGATGATAGCCAGCTGTCTTTTCAGCACCTTATCATCAATGTCCATCTCGCCCATTTTACTTTTCATCTTACCGATGCCCGGCAGCATATTCATAATGCCTGACATACCACCGATTTTTTCCATCTGCTTCAGCTGAGACGCCAGGTCGTTCATGTCGAACTGACCTTTCTTCATCTTCTTGGCGATTTTCTCAGCTTCTTCCTGGTCAATGGTTTCCACTGCCTTTTCAACAAGTGAGACAACGTCTCCCATGTCCAGGATACGGCCAGCAACACGGTCTGGATGATATTCTTCCAGCTTGTCAATCTGTTCACCAACACCCAAGAACTTGATCGGGCAGCCCGTAACCGAGCGCATGGATAACGCCGCACCGCCGCGTGCATCACCATCAATACGGGTCAACGTAATTCCCGTCAGACCCAAGCGCCTGTGGAATGTATCGGCAACAGTGACGGCGTCTTGACCTGACATTGCGTCTGCTACCAGCATCACTTCCGTAGGCTTGGTCGCTGCTTTTACATCTTCCAGCTCGACCATAAGTTCGTCATCGATGTGCAGGCGACCAGCGGTATCCAGCATGACAACGTCATAACCTTCCAGTTTGCCTGTTTCCATGGCCCGTGCAGCAATCTCGCGTGGCTTTTGGCCTTCTACAATCGGCAGTGTCGCGATCTGATTATCTGTGCCCAGCACTTTCAGCTGGTCTTGCGCCGCGGGACGATATATATCCAGCGAGGCCATCAGTACTTTCTTGCGCTGCTTTTGTGTTAAGTGACGCGCAATCTTCGCGGTTGAGGTAGTCTTACCAGAACCTTGTAAACCTACCATCATGATGACGACTGGTGGGTTAGCTGACAAATTCAGCGGCTCAGCTTCCTTGCCGAGCACTTCCACCAAATGATCGTGGACGATCTTAACAACCTGCTGGCCTGGGGTGACGCTTTTAAGAACATCCTGACCAATGGCCTTTTCCTTAACGCCTGCGATAAAATCTTTGACAACGGGAAGGGCGACATCTGCTTCTAGCAGTGCAATACGAACTTCGCGCAAGGCAGCAGTGACGTCTTCTTCGGTCAGTGCGCCGCGCCCTTTAAGCTTGTCAAATATTCCCGACAGTCTGTCAGATAGGTTGTTAAACATCTATTCCCATTTTATTTTGCACGAAAAAACGCCAGTGAGCGAACCCTCGCCGACTGACATGGTCATAAATCTATGATTAATTGGCGGGATTGTCAAGCTCCATTGCAAAATATCTCAACAACAGACATAATGGAGTTATATGACCTATAGGGCAATATACGATGTTCAATGTTCTGTCGATCATTATATTCTTAATTTCACTTCCTGCAATGTCTTTAGATATAATTGGCCATCGCGGCGCGCGCGGATTTTTGCCAGAAAATACCCTTGAGGCAATAAGGTATGCTTTAGATCAAGGTGTCGCGGGTATCGAGATTGATGTGCAAATCACCAAGGATGGCCATGTGGTGGCGCATCATGATCCATGGGTTAATCAGGATACTACGGTAGGTCCTGCAGAGTTGATTGGTAAACCTTTGCATCAGTTAAGCCTAGCGCAGGTCAAGCAGTTGAATATAGGACGTCTTGCGCCAGGCACAGCATATGCAAAACGGTTTCCTAATCAGCGCCCTTTGGCGCATGCCGCTGTGCCGACTTTGCCAGAAGTATTGGCGCTAGTACGCGATAAAGCAAAGCTGTATATCGAGGTGAAAACACATACCGATTATCCAGAATTACCGCAGGCAGATGCTGTTGTGCCTTTGATCCTGCGGGATATTAAGCAGGCAGGGATGCAGGATCAATGCGTGCTGATATCCTTTGACTGGAATGCCTTAAAGCTTGCTGCCGGGCTAGATACTATATACTTGGTCGAGGTTGGTGTGCAATTTCCCAGGTCTATAACCGAGCCTTCACAGATGGTTCTTGGGATGACTTATCATCAGATTCACTATTGTCCGGCGTGCGCAGTGAAAGCACAAGGTGGACATTGGTGGGGCCCTGATGGGACGTGGCTGCGTGACGAAGACATTCGGCAAGCAAAGCAGCTTGGAATAACAACGAATGTATGGACAGTGAATGATGTTGATCAGTCACAGCACCTTGCGGATTTGGGCGTAGAATCAGTGACAACTGACTATCCTGGAGTGTTTTACTTGGAAGAGTAAATGTTTTAAGCCGATTGAGCGCCTTGCAATTGACATAGAGCGTGGGGTTAGAGCCAACTTGCGTAGTTGGCATTTTTTTTCCTAGTTCAGAAAAGTATTTTTCCCAAAATGCAAGTGGTTCGAATATCTCATAAAACATTTGCCCTATAAACGGGTATTGCTCGCCAGTGGCCGCCCAAAGTGACCACCACATAAGACTGGTGCAGTAGAATTTAGGATTTGGTAATACCGGTGGGGCAAAGTCATCAGCATATTCATACCCGATCATTCTGTAGGCCCAATCAGCCATCTCTTCGATAGCTGTGTCATTGAATTTATTGAGCCTTGTATGGTAAAGCGTTGCCCCCGGATTGTTATTGTAAAACTGTTTAAGGGTAATCATTTCCGCGCCAGTCTCTGGCAGTGCTTGAATGATATATGGTTGCTTGTTTACCATAAAAACCATTGCCATATGATCTGCTATCACTGGTGGGTTTTTTGAGAGAAGTTTGCGATATTCCATCCAATTGAGGGTAGCTTTTCCGGTCTCGAGAATAGCCGTTTCAAATGGGGTGCGAGCTGATTTTGGGGCCTGGACGAAAAAAAAGTCGCCTGTTTTAAGAACTACTTGGCCAGCACTTGCAGGCAAGCATAGCGCCACAAAAAGGACAAAGAAAAATCGCATGAACTTAACTCCGTATAAAGTCAATTAATGGATTAATATCATGTGCGTCAGCAGCTTTCAATGCCTGGATATATTTGGCGCGCCTTTCCGAGGCTTTTGTTAAGTCGTCACGCCCCCAAGAAAGAGGCTCTAGGCCAAGTGACTTGACCAGCATATCAGTTGCAAAGCGCGCATGCCGGCCGTTGCCATTAGGGAAGGGATGGATAAACACAAGTTGGTGATGAAAGCGCGCGACAATTTCATCGGGCCGGAAGGTCTGGTTAAGAATCCAATAGCGCACATTGTCGACTAGGGCATTGATTTCCACCGGGATGCGGTAAGCATCAATGCCAATGTTGCGCCCGGTGGTGCGGTACTTTCCAGCCCACTTCCAAACATCTTTAAACATCTTTTTGTGCAGCATCTTTAAGAATGATTCTTTCAGCACGTCTCGGTTGCGATAATGCGCCCACTCTGAAGCACGCAGAATATTGGCCTGCTCCGCAGCATTCAGCTCGTCACGGGTGGTGATATAGGAAAGCTTTAAATCTTCGAGTTCCTCGACACTGATATTGGTCGAGGCATCGTCATGATTTACGATATTCTCGTTCATTTAGAGTCATCCCACAAACGATTAGGCGTCCGCATCAGCTCGTCTGCCAAGTCTTCAATCTGGTGTTGAATTTCTTCCTTTGAGACAGCTTGATCTTCAAGCTCCATGGTATGTGCCGCCTGCAAGATCTTTTTACGGGCCAGTTGCAGGGCACGTTTCTTGACCATGTCTTCCAGCGATTCATTGGGCACCAAGGCATAGACAACACGGCAATTCAAGGCGCGCGCCGCCTGCTCGAGTGTGCGCAGGGTAATGGAATGGGTCTGTTCGCGCTTTTCCAGGGCGTGCATTGATGGTTGCGAGATACCAAGGCGTTTGGCCATCTGCACGCTAGTCATGCCCAGTGCTTCGCGTATCGCGCGCAGCCAGCCAGACCTTGGCGTGGTCGCCGGGTCGATCTTGCGGAACGCTATAATTTTCTTCGACAGCTCTCGCCGAGCCGTCTTAAATTGTCTATATGCCATCGATCATAAGTTATTAATTAGTTAACAATATATAGATTATACCCTAATTTTCATGAAAAGTATATTAATTATATTGATGGAACTTTAAATTCCCGCTCTTTCGTCGTTCGGAATGATTGGGGCAACGGAGGAGCTAGATCATTCCATAAGTGTCAGGAATAACTTTGAATGATGTGATGGAGTTACAAGCTGTTTCAAGGCTCTCTCCACTCAGCCCCACACACTCCGACGTTCCGTGGCTTGACCCATAACTGTCCGGAATAATTTAATAATGGTTGGAAGAGCTTGCTGTTTTAGGACTTTCTCAGCCCCTCTACCCCGTACTCCGACGCTCCGGGCTTTATGCCCGGAGTCCACTCTCAGGCATACTCAGCTGC
>JBMYXZ010000087.1:0-5900 GCA_049608925.1 Alphaproteobacteria bacterium
CGTTTCGACGATAGAGGTGGATATTAAATAACCATTAACTAAATAATGTTAACAATAAACTTATGTAATAGATTTAATATAAGGAAAATCTGCTGTGCAACACTATATTTCAGTAATTTTAACGCTAGTATTTTATGTTTTTTCAACGGGCGCAATGGCAGCGCCCAGTTCTATGGAAAAACATAAGTTTACACCCTCTGCGTTTGAGAAGGGAAAGCTTGGCGATGGTTTGTCGGATCATGATGCGTTTGTCCTGCCCGTCAGTATTGGTGGAAAAAAATTATGGATTTTTAATCTTAATCTTATGGCCGGTCTTGGTACACGTAATGCCCTAAGTGTTAAGTCCACCGAGCCGGAATATGTCGATAGACTGCAGAAACTTGCAGCAAAAATTTCGAAAATTGTGAAAGAATATGGGGAAGGCACGGTTTTTACTCTACAAGAAATCTCTTTGGGCTCAGGAAACAGTGCTAAGTATGCAGAAGTTTTCTTGGGCTTCCTAAGCGCCGAGCTTGGCATCAAGCTTGAAGGCGTTGTTAATTTCATGCATCAAAATAGATACGGAAGCTTTATAGTTTACAATCCCGAGAAATTCAGCGCAGATGCAATTGCTCCCCCTGTGTTAATGGAATCACTGCTTACATCTTCAAAAAGACAAGGTGAAAATCGACCGTTAGCATATTCAGTATTTAAGGTTATCTCAAGTGATGGTAAATCAAGCAGTGTCGCTTTATCTGCACCTGCTGTGCCAAATGAAGTTTCAGAGCTATACGCGTTGACTGGTGAAAAGCTTCACCATACACAGTTCTCGCGTTCTCAGGCTGTTAAGATTACAAGTAAAGAAGGTCTGGGCTCTATGAATATTTTGAATGTACATTTGATGAGAAATCGAGACCGCTCTGGTATCCCGAATAAATCAATTACTGGAGAAAAACACGATAGCAAAGATGGTTTCTTTGTTAGCGTCTCTTCCGCACTTGAGTCAGCGTTAAAGGAATTTGACGTGATTGTGGGCGATTTTAACCTCTCAAGCAACCCTGGTGACATGCAAGCGATGAAGAGCGTCAGTAATGCTGACGTCAAGTATTTGGATGGTAGCCATCTTGTTGGAAATGGTGAAAGACGCACAGCTGATTTTATCTTGCTGAAAAAATAGCTGTCCGTGAATGCTGATAACTCTCCAGGATCAATAATGGTTATGCCCCGAGTTCGCTATCTCCCGAGGCTTAAAAGCTCAGGCATACATTATACTTTTATGCAGATGAGTATTAATTTGCTATACATGTGAATTCTAATAGAAAAATCAAGCATCTTATAGTGTTGACTATTTTATGTATATGCGTGATATTCTTCCATGTAAAAAACTGCGAATTTTTTATTGCAAGATATAATTCGGAATGAATGGCCTGGTTATTATTTTAAATGGAAGGATTATTATTGTGAGCAAAATTATTGTACTATGCGCTTTTATTTTTCATATCTATTCCGCAAATGCATCTGACCATTTTAGCAGTTTAGAAAAGCATAAATTTACCCCCAAAACATTTGTGCGGAACAGTCTTGAAGGTGTCTTATCTGATCACGATGCATTTGTCGTGCCATTTAAGTCTGGCGAGATAGATGTGCGGGTTTTCAATCTTAATCTAATGGCAGGACTCACAACTCATAATGCCTTTGGTGTTAAGTGTTCAGATGCTCAGTATGAGCATCGGTTAGAAAGCCTGGCAGAAAAGATTGCAAAAATTGTTAAAGAGTATGCGAAAGACACGGTTTTTACGTTCCAGGAAATATCTCTGTGTAAGAGCAATGATGCTAAATTTGCAGAAATATTCTTGAAACTCTTAAGTGTCAATCTTGGTATAAATCTCGCGGGCATTGTGAATTTTACATATCAGAATAAATATGGAAATTTTATTGTGTACAACCCTGAAAAACTCATTGCTACTTCAATTGCCGCGCCTGTATCTATGGAAACATTGCTGACCTCAAAAAAGCGAACACATAGTCGCACATTATCATATTCAATATTTAAGGTTTTATATGATGGTGAACAAGTAAAGAGTGGGCCGATAAAGGGGCACGATGTTCCAGAACAAGTTTCCAGTCTCTATAATGCAACCGGTGAAATTACATACCATACACAATTTTCTCGATCACAATCTATCAAGTTTGTAAGTAAAGAAGGTGGTCATTCTTTTAACCTTTTAAATGTTCACTTGCTTAGAAATCGAGATAAATATGGAATGCCTAATATATCCATCACTGGAGTTAAATCTCAGAGAAAAGATGCTTTTTTTACAATTGTTTCATCTGTCCTTAATGGGCTGTTGAAATATTATGATATTATAGTGGGCGATTTTAACCTTTCCGGTAACCCTGCTGACTTGAAGGCAATTCAAAAAGTAGGCGATGGATATGTAAGATATATAAAGAACAGTCACGTTACAAGTGACGGCAAGAGATGCACAACTGAAATTTGTATAACAAAAAAATAGTCGCTCTTGGTGTTCATGGGGGTGGCATAGCCTAGCCCACTTATATTCAGCTATTTTGGGAAGCGTAACGTAACCCTTAGGCCACCTTGTGGGGCGTCTTCCAAGATAATCCTGCCGCCGTGCTTGTGGACATAGTCATGGGCAATGGACAGGCCCAGGCCAACGCCACTGTGATCAGGCGCGCGTGCGGGATCCAGCCTAAAGAAGGGCTTGAGGACATCTTGACGGTGCTCTTTGGCAATTCCTGGTCCATCATCATCTACGCAAATGTAACAATGCGTGTCATCTTGGTCGACTGTCACCCAGGTGTTTTCAGCGTAGATTGCTGCATTTTCAATCAAATTGCGCATGCAACGCTTCATACCATGTGGCCTTAAATGCAAGGTCAGGTTGCTGGGGCAATCAAGCTTAATTGTTTGGGCATATGGACTTAAGGCGTCCTGAAGAAGCTTCTTAACGTCTTGAGGTGTTGATGGCTCGTGCTCTTCACCCTTGGCGAAATCGAGGAACGCTTGCACCATTTTACGCATATCCCGGACATCATCGCGCAGCTCTTGAATGTCTGGGCCGTCATCCATCATCGCAAGCTGCAGTTCCATGCGGGTCAGCGGCGTTCTAAGATCGTGAGACACCCCTGCAAGCATCTCTGTGCGCTGGGTGATTTGGCGGCGAATGCGTTCTAGCATCTGGTTAAAGGCGATGCCTGCTTGCTTCGTTTCATAGGCGCCCTCGGGTTTTATTGGCTGCATAGATTGGCCCTTACCAAATTTTTCTGCAGCAGCGGCCAATCGCCTAATAGGGCGCATTTGATTGCGCAGGAATATCGCAGAAATGATGATCAGTGCAAAGGGTGTTCCCAAAAGAATAATAAGAAAGATCTCAGTTGTGCTGCTTAATAAGCGCTTGCGACTCATGGATACATGAAGAACCTGGTTGGGCATTTCCACATCAACAAAGATTTCTTCATGACTGATGGTGACATGATGCGGATAGGCGATTTGTGCCATCAATGCAGACTGCAGAAAGCTGGTGCCGATCATTCTTGCGGGTGTCTGCATAAAGCTGTAGGGCTCGTATGTGCTATGTATTTCAAGCTCGAAACCAAAGTTAGTTTTTGCCAAAGCCCAGAGCTCTTGATTGTTAAGGCTGTTGTGCTCGCTAAGCTGCACAATTGTCGATATGTCCCCTGCGATATCCGATGCGAGACGCTGGGTGATTCCCTGCATGTGCCGATCGATAAAGACATACGTGGAGATGCCGGCAACAATAACCGATGGTAGGACAAGAATCAGCAAGGTTCTGCCAAATAGTCTTTTGGGCAGAAACGGTTTGATCATTTTAAAGGGGCGGGGCCATTTCATTGGTCGGGCCGCAGCACATAGCCTTGGTGGCGAACTGTACGAATGTAAATGGGTTGCTTTGGATTGGGCTCGATCTTGCGCCTTAAGCGTGTGACCTGCACATCAATCGTCCTGGGGCTTAACGCAACCCCACTAAGGTGTGCTAGATCTTCTCGTGATATAACCTTGCCAGGGTTTTCAGCCAGGCTTTTTAGCAAATTAGTTTCCACAGTCGTCATGGGAATGGCTTGATCGGCTTTTAGAAGAGTCTCTCTGGATGTATCAAAGCTATAGTCACCCAGCTTAACGATAGATTTCGTCGGGGCGGGCTTGCAGCGCTTTAAAATAGTCTGGATGCGCAGTAAGAGCTCACGTGGCTCAAAAGGTTTGGCAAGATAGTCATCGGCTCCATTTTCCAAGCCTTCGATACGATGTTCGGTTTCTCCCATAGCCGTTAGCATAAGGATTGGAAGGTCCCGTGCCGGGTGTGAAGCATCGGCGCGCAATGCAGAGGCAAACGCGTTGCCGCTTTGTCCTGGCATCATAATGTCCAGGATCATCAGGTCATATTGATGGAACAGCAGCAAGTCATTGGCTGCGCTTGCATCTTCAGCTGCTTCGACGGTATAGCCTTGCTCGGACAGATACTTCCTCAACAGCTCGCGCAAGCGAGAGTCGTCATCAACAACTAAGATAGAGTGGTTTTGATCAATAGCCATAGTTCTTTATAGAAAAAGTTGGCAAAAAGATCAAATATTTATCTCGAACAGTATTTTGCCCACTTTTCCAGAATTGTGGCATTTTCTCTTAACATGGCATTGCCATCTTGAAGGAGGCGTTTTATATTTTCGCCGCCTTTGTCCATGGCAGCTTCTGCATGCTCCAAGTGAATGGTTACGCGATCGTAATTATCTTCCAATAGAATGGCCATATCTTGATCATTGGAATCACTGGGGCCTTCTAATAAAATCGGTAACAGCTTTAAAGCCCATTTTAACAGTCCATACTTTTCAGCGTCTTCAATTGGTATGGAGAAATCCTTATAGCCTGTCCCTAGAGACAGCATATAGGGAGTATGCGCCTTAAAGCGCTCAGGAAACAGGGCTTTGGCATAGCTGTATGCCTTAATAGATGGGTTGTTTGCAAACACCCCGCCGTCAATTAGATTTAAAACGGTCCTCTTTCCTTCAGTTCCAAAAATTCCTTCAACGGCTTCAATTTTCTCAGGCGTAAAGAATGTTGGAGCGGCACTAGTGGCAAGGGCAGCATCGCCCATCAGCATGTCGTATTCCTTGCTGCGTAACTTTGTCTGTGGATACTTACTGCACAACCTGAACGATTTACCACGTTCTATACCATAGGCAGTCACAAGGACAGGGCATTTGGCGTCGCTTAGCTTTTTATCCTTAAAAAATTCGAAGAAAATCTTTTTGCGCATTTCACTGTTATATTTTGGTCCGCGAATACTTTTGTTTTTAACGAAGATTTCATCGCCGCGCTTGATATATAAGTCCAGTATCTCGTGTGCAGGGATGCCTATGGACAGAGCCAGTGCGATCATTCCGCCTGTTGATGTTCCAGCCATAACATCAAACATTTGATAGCACGGCTTGTCAGCTTTTTTCTCAAGTGCCGCCAAAAACATTAGCTCTAGAATTCCGCGGATGCCACCACCATCACACGACAGAATGCGCAGGGGGGCTTTTTCTTCAATGGGAGCTTCTTCCTTTTGTTTTTCAGCCCTGTATGAGTGAACCAGATTAGATTTCAGGCAGGAAATGGTCTGGAATTTTTTGAGACTTTGCTCTCTAGGATCTTCCTGAGAAGCGCGCGTACTATGTGTGCACAGGAAGAGAACCGATAGGAAACATAGCGCTTTATATGCCTGTCTATTCATCATAGCGTGAGTCTTTCTATTCAATTATTTCTATAAATTAAGTCTATCGGGTTAAAATAAAGAATTAGAATTTTTCATTCTTCAACCTCTTTTAAAGTCAAATCTAAAATCATCTCTAATTATAACTTGGAGTAATTTCGGGGTAAATTTAGTTCACGATTTTTTAGG
>JBMYXZ010000088.1:0-5759 GCA_049608925.1 Alphaproteobacteria bacterium
TTCACCACCAAAGCGGCAAAATACATCATCAATTCTCAATATGTGCGTTAATATGTTTGCTAATTCAACAAGTACGCGATCACCCACATCATGACCATAGGTATCGTTAACAGCTTTAAATCCATCCAAATCGAGATACATCAAGGAAAAGGACTTTTGTTCGCCATTGTCCACAGATTCAACACACTGGCCTAAGAATTTTTCAAACGACGTCTTGTTTGCAAGCCCTGTCAGTCCATCATGTGCTGCAAGGTGCTTAAGGCGCGCTTCGTCTTTCTTTTGTTCCGTTACATCCTTGTGAACCGACACAATACCGCCGTCTGGTGTTCTGCTGCTGATAATCTCTAACCAGCGTCCATCTTGCAACTGTTGGAAAAATGGTTCTGTTCCTTGGTGTCTAGCTGCTAACAAATTGGTTTCATCTTCCAACTGGTCATCTGACATTCCAAGGCCCGCATTCTCGCCTCTGCGCTCTTGAAAATACACACCTAGTCGAATGTTTTCTCTGATAACTGATGTCAACGTGCGGTCAGCTGGCTTTATATTTTCAAGGCCCGGATACAAGGACGAGAATGTTTCGTTATAAAGCGTAAGCGCTCCATCATGATCAAAAATTGCAAATCCGTGATCTATACTTTCAATCGCTGCAACCAATTTTTGCCTAGCTTCTGTTAGTTTTGACAGGTTTTCCTGCTCGCGATCGCGTAATTTTTTCTTATCCAAGCATGCCTTGATTCTGGCGTGCAATACTGTTGGGTTAAAAGGCGTCGGCAGATAGTCATCTGCACCTGCTTCGATACAATGTACGATACTATCAACATCGCTGATAGCAGTGATCATAAGAACTGGTATGGGGCTGGTTGCATTATCAGACTTAAGTCTTGTCAGCACCTCATAACCATTTAGGCCAGGCATCATGATATCGAGCAAAATAAGATCGACATCATTTTCCTTAACCGCATCCAATCCCTTGATACCGTCTTCCGCAGTGATAACGTTCAGCCCCAGCCTCTCGAGTCGTCTGGACAGAATATCACGATTATAGGGGCTGTCATCGATCACCAGTACATGTGAGTCCTGATAATACGGGCTGAGAGTTTCCTCCATCCCAGATTTACCAGGCTTGACGGATGATGTGTCTATATCATCCTTTTCTGAATCTTTTGGCGCTTCCATTCGCATGCTATCAATTATAGGAATAATGTCTTTAGCACTAGTGTACAAAGCTTCTAAAGCAGTCGCAAAAGAGGGCGCTACACAGTTTGGATCATCCTGAATCTCTTCGCGGATAAGCTCGCTATATCCCAAGGTAGCCCCGGTGCAGCCGCGCAAGTCATGGCGCATTCTTTTAAGCTCGTCATCGGTAACGCTGCCTTGCTGAAAATGCCCAAGCAGGGATTCTTTTTCCCTAATAGACAAACCACGGAGCTTTTCTATAGCTTCACCAATTTTAATAACGTCTTGGTGAAAGTCCGTAGTGCTTGAAGTTTCTAAGATTTTCGCATGTTGATGGCTAATAAATTCGACAGACTCATCGATTTTGCCAAAGCTGCTCTCAAACTTGTTTCTTACTTCTTCTGACACGGTTCCGTAGCCTGCCTGCTGCGATGAGGAATTCATGCTCATATAGTACCCTTAAAATATGAATAGAGTCTTATCAATTGGAATTGATAAATGTCTCGATTTTACCCAACAACCGATCAAGCTCAACAGGCTTGGTGTCATAATCATTACACCCAGCCTCAATAGCTTTTTCACGGTCACCAGATAGGGCATGCGCCGTCAGAGCGATAACAGGAATATCAGCGGTATCATCATTGGCTTTGATACGCCGTGTGGCTTCCCAACCGTCGATAATTGGCAGACTCATATCCATCAGGATTACATCTGGGTTCGAGTCCGAAGCCATTCGCACACCTTCTTCACCGTCGACTGCAGTTACGACAGTAAATCCTCGCCTTTCCAGACGACGAGACAACATGTCGCGGTTCATTTCATTATCTTCAACTAGCAAAATGGTCGCCATTAAGCACTCCCTATACGCTCTGATTTATCAGAACTTTTTTCGACCTATTGATTCCAGGTGTCAATTCTTGTACGAATTATTATCATTTTTATAAGGTTGATAATACACGAGATGTTGCAAAGAAATCAATCAGCAAATAATACTGCATCTTCGGATAGCCCCCCTTCACGACACCACAATTTTTTTAACCTATTAGACAACTTGGTTGCAAAGTCTCACCTGACAATTGACCAAAAACTCATTGTACAGCAAGAAGTTAGAGCCAAGAAAGTCGATGTCAAAAAATTGCTAATCGAGCTGGGATTTATTACAGAAAAAACTCTGGCCGCTTGTGTCGCCGAAATTAATGGGATTCAACCAATCTGTCTTGAAAGTACAATAGTTGATCAGGCAGCCTTAGAACACTGCCCGAAAGACTTTGCATTAAGGCACCGCCTGATTCCCATCAGCCTCAATGGCTCTCGACTTCATATAGCTATGGTGGACGCCAATGATATTATTGCCACCGATAATCTGCAGCGCCTATTTCCACAGATAACACAGATTGAAAAAAGCACTTGTTCAGAATCTGACCTGCATAAGGCGATCGAAACGCACTATGGTCATGATACCAGCCTTGAAGGGATATTTGCTGATATCGAACATGGCCCGACGGATGACTTAACCCCACCTATTATAAGGCTGGTTAATTCCGTGATTTCAAAAGCCGTACATCTAGGGGCGTCTGATATTCACTTTCAACCAGAAAAAGAATATGTGCGTTTGCGCTTTCGCATTGATGGTGTCCTAAGTCAGGTCTCGCTATTTCACAAAAGCTATTGGTCACCAATATGTGTCAGGCTAAAAATTATGGCAGGACTGAACATTGCAGAAAACCGCAAGCCTCAGAACGGTCGCTTTAGTTTGCAAGTCTCTGCCCGCGAGGTCGATTTTCGTGTCTCAGTGCACCCGACGGTGTATGGGGAAAACGTTGTGCTTAGAATCCTGGATAAATCTCACTCTCTAAAACCATTAGAAGGTTTAGGCTTTCAGGAAGAAATCGTCTCGAAAGTTAAAACCTTAATTAAAAAGCCCCACGGTATCTTTGTCCTAACAGGGCCTACGGGGTCAGGTAAGACAACCACGATGTATTCGATTATATCCTATCTGAACACGATGGATGTCAACATCATGACTCTTGAAGACCCTGTGGAATATCGCTTGCCGATGATTAGGCAGACTGCCATCAAGGAAATGGCAGGCACAACCTTTGCCGATGGAGTGCGTTCGCTATTGCGGCAAGACCCGGATGTCATCTTTATTGGGGAAATCCGTGATGAAGCCACAGCCCAGATGGCTTTGCGCGCCTCCATGACGGGGCATCAAGTGTTTACAACTCTGCACACCAACGACACGTTCGGTATTCTGGGCCGCTTGGAAGACCTTGGTGTGTCTCGCTTGCAAATAGCCGATCAATTATCAGGTGCCGTATCCCAAAGACTTGTTCGCAAGCTATGTTCAAGCTGCAAAACCGGCAGGCCGGCTACCTCACAAGAAAAGCATCTGCTGAACTGTAAAACTGATACGATCATTTATGAACCCACGGGATGTGATAAATGCAGGCAAACCGGATTCAATGGCAGGCAAGCCATTGTCGAGCTGCTAAGCTTCAACCAAAAGCTTAAGGATTTGGTGGCTGAGGGGGCGCCGTTAAGTATTATCAGGAATGCTGCTTTAACTGACGGTATGCAAACCCTGCCGGAAAGTGCTGCGCAAGCGGTCTTATCTGGAGTCACGAGCCTTGAAGAGGCCACACGCACCATTGATTTGCAAACCACATGAGAGAGTTTCACTTTCAAGCCCTCGACAACACAGGCGAAAAATACAGCGGGCATATGAAAGCACCATCTCGCAAAGCTGTGTTTCAGGAGTTGGAGAGTAAGCAGCATCATTTACTGTCCTGCAAGACTAAATGGAGCTTCCATCTTTCAAGTCCGGTTAAAGTGCGAGACTTAGTCGCCTTTTTTGTGCAAATGCACCATATGGATAAAGCAGGTGTGCCCTTGTTGGAGGCTTTACAAGACGCTAGAGATCTACAGACAAACAAAGCTTTCAAGCAGGTGCTGGCCACAATCTTTCAAGATGTTAAGGCGGGAAAGCTGCTATCCGATTCAATGGCGCCTCACCGAAAGATCTTCCGGCAAGAGTCCATAACCATTATAAAAGTGGCCGAACAAGCCGGCACGCTGCATAAAGGCTTTGAAAGGCTAGCGCAGCACTTTGCATGGGTAGAGGATAATCAGTCCGCAATTACCAAAGCCATAAGATACCCGCTAATTTTGATGGCTGTCATAGTGGGCGTGATCACCATGTTAATGACGCACCTAGTCCCACAATTGACCTCTTTTATTCAAGCTTATGGTGATCCTTCGCCCATGACAATGACGTTAATATCTGTTTCAGAATTCATCGCCACTTGGGGAATATGGATTTTCTGTAGTGTGCCCGTTTCAGTCATTTTTTGCCTTATTATGCGAAAATTTTCCAAGCAGTTTTCTTATGCTGTCGATGCGCTAGTTTTGAAAGTTCCTGTCCTGGGGGCTCTGGCAAAAAGCATGGCTATATCAAGATACATTCATCAGTTTTCCATGCTGCTTTCAAGCGGTCTGGATATTATCGATTGTCTAAATTTTGCTGGAAACACGACTGAAAATAGCTTTTTGAAAAAGCATTACAACGCCGTTACCGCACAAGTACTGGATGGATCGACTCTATCGGAGGCCTTTGCGAATCACAAAGTCTTTCCGCAATCTTTAATAAGAATGGTTAAAGTGGGCGAAGTTACCGGAAGCTTGGATACTTTGCTGGAGCATGTCTACACCCTCTTCGAGAAATCTCAAAAAGATCGTGTGCAACAGCTAATTGGCATGCTAGAGCCAGCCCTGGTTATTACAGCTGGCGCCATGATGATCTGGATCATTCTGGCAGTATTCTATCCCATGTACGAGCAAATAGCCGTAATAGGATAGTGATATTAAATCATAAGTGCCCGGAATATTTTTAGAAGGCAGAAAAATCCTGAGAGATCTCGGATTTTTCTTTCACCCTCTCAAACAAGCATATGAGAGCCTTGAGTGTCTCGGCGGTAACATCCTCTTTTAGCAATGCTAGTTATAGCATCTGAAGTGTTGTAATTCATTCTTGAATTACCTCCCTCACCCATTTAGGTCACGAGCTTTTTTACGGGCCTCAGCAGACCTGAGCACTAGATTAGCCTTGTCCGTGATGTCTTCTGTACTTTCAGCTGCCTTAGAATATAGACTTTCCAGATTTCGATAATAATTGCAAGCTTCTTTTTCATCCGCAGCAAGGCCACAAGCCATTTTAACGACCTCAACAGACTTGAGGTATAGACCAACCCTTTTCTCAGGGTCTACTGTTCTTTCAGCTTCCAGAAAATATAGACTTCCCAGTTTATTATATTCAATAGCAGATGCTTTCTCACCACGCAGGCCACAAGCCTTTTTATACGCCTCAGCATACATGAAATATTCACCCCTCTTTTTATAGGCCTCAGCAGACTTGAGGTATAGTGACACCCGTTCCTCGATGTCTGCAGTATATTCAGCTGCATTAAAATAAGCATGTCCCAGATTTCGATAATATTTGCAAGCTTCTTTTTCATCCGCAGAAAGGCCACAAGCCTTTCTATACGCCTCAGCAGACTGAAGATATTGATAAGCCTTTTTCATAG
>JBMYXZ010000089.1:0-221 GCA_049608925.1 Alphaproteobacteria bacterium
GATATTCCATTCTTTGTCGCGAGAAAAGAAGGTAAATATATTCCGGCTTTCTTTCTTGGTACCTATCACACATTGCCCGATACGATACTGCCTGGATATATCCGCTGGATTGCCTGGAAGCTTAATAATTGCAATGATGCAATCTTCTTCTCTGAACAAGGCATTGGAAACGAAGACGAAGATCTATTGGAGCATTTTTCAAGCGACTTAGTTGAAGGGCT
>JBMYXZ010000089.1:231-3420 GCA_049608925.1 Alphaproteobacteria bacterium
CCATTTTCTGTAGAGGAAGTTGAAGAATTCGAGGGTAATTATAAAATCAAAAACCCGGAGAACACGTTTTTTCCTCTGCCAATAAGTGCTAAAGAGTATTTTGCTGAACATGAAGGTTGGATGTCAACAAATCACTTGGCTCTGGAGGGCATCAAGAAAAGCTTAGCAATATTAGGTGAGAATGACCCAAATTTCTCTCTTGAAAAAATTTGTGGCACACTAGGCAAGCTGTCTCCTTACGCTGTTTACGTATATATGGAGAGTAAATTTTATGAAACTGATATGGAGAACATGTTTTGTATAGGTATGGATGAAAATTTAGAAAACATATGTCGCTCTAAGCTGTGGCGTCTTGATGATGATAGTCACACGCGGGTGGCAGAAAGACAATTATTCGAGTCTAATTATCAAAATGCGACTAATTGCCATTCATTTGGTTGGGCTGTGGGAGGTATTGAATATTATTTAAGAAATATTGTAGGCGCTATAAAGTTGATCGATATAATTGAAGTATCAACAATTGATTATAGAGATATTGCCCTTACAGGTCCAAAGATTACGGAGCTATACCTTCCTCCAGAACTAGAGCCTTGCAACGGATTTGATGTGCGTAATATTGTGCATGACGAATCAGTTGCTGAGAGGAATAAGCTATGGGTTAAGAAGTTATACAGGCCGTTGTCAAAAGCTGAGGATCAGGATTGCTCACAAAAAGTGTTTACTTTTGTTGGTGCAGGGCATTTCGAGGGCAAAGATAGTCTTAATGAGCTATTGCAAAAGAAAATGGGGTTGGAGTTAGTGAAAGTCACACCTGATATGTTCGAAGAGATGCTAGAATTGATTAATGGCGGCAGCGCCGATGGGAACGCTAACAGTAACGCGTGGTAAGACCATCAGCTCATAATACACTCACATAGAGGCTTCCGAAAACAGGCCATGTTGGGCAACCCGTTCAAGGTATTCTTCTTCATCTTTGGTGGACGGCCTGTCCATCATCTGGTTGCGATGGGGAAAGCGCCCAAATCTTTCAATGATTTTATGGTGCTGACGCATGTAATGCAGCGCGTCGGCATTGCCCATATTCTGGTACAACTCAACGCCTTTTTCTTGATCAGCAAGGTTTTCAGAGTGCATAAACGAAAGATACAAAAAATGTCGACGTTGAGGCGGCAACTGCTGATCCCCATCTGTAGCGATCAGATTTTTGGCATGGTCTAATGCTTGTGAATCCGTGGCAAATGCGTCCCCCGATGTGCGGAACAGATTGCGTGGAAATTGATCCAGTACAATGACCAGGGCAAGCGTGCCTTCAGGTGATGACGCCCATGCATCCAATGATCCCGCGCGTGCAGCCTGGTAAGTAGAATAAAAGCGCTGCTTGATTGTGGCATCGAATGCATCATCTTGTACAAACCATTTCTGGGGTTCCGTTTCTTCAAACCAGAACTTTAGGACCTCATCAGGCTGCATCGATTTCCTCCATTGCGGGGTGATTGGCAATCAACCACTGTAAAGCCGCGACCATTTCCATTTCACTGGGAGCAGATAAATGCGCCAGATAGTGCATACAAAAGGCGCGGATTGCAAACGCCATTTCCTTAAAACTATGTCCAAATTGATAGCCAAATTCGCGCAGCAGTCCTTCTAGGTCGCCAGAAATTGGTTGCAAGTCAGTCGGTGGATAAACGCCGATGCCCTTGTTAGCCAAGGCTTGCCAGGGGAACAGTTCGCCTGGATCTGATTTGCGTGAGGGGGCGATGTCCGCATGTGCCAGCACATTCCAGGGAGAAATCTGGTGGCGCCCCATGATCTCTTGCGACAGTTGGGCTAGGCGATCAATTTGCTGATCAGGGAAGGGGTGATAGTTATCTCCGTGCCCGGGATTGACCAGCTCAATGCCTATCGACCAGCTGTTAAGGCTGTTATATGGACCCCAATTGCTAAGCCTTCCTGCGTGCCAAGCGCGCATGTGTTCAGGGACTAGACTATAAGTATCGCCGTTCGTATCAATAAGGTAGTGAGCACTGACGGGGTTGTCTGGATCATCTTCGGTTAGCAGCTTCAGCGACAAATCCAGATCGCATGCAGTGTAGTGCATAATCAGAAATTTGGGCTTAGTCCCCGGCAAGCGTTCATTACAATTCTCAGAAGGTCTTTGGATGATGTTATCCATGCTTTAGGAGGCCTCCTGAACTTCTTCTTTTGCTTCAGCTTCTTCTTGAACACGCGTCAGTGTCTTGCGGAATTTATCCAGCGCCTGTCGGATTTCCTCGGTAGTCGAGCCCATTACGTTTAGAACTGAGCCCGCCAGCTGTAGACTGGGTTCGAGGTTTTCGGGCATGATGACTTCGATGCCTTCTTTGTCGAGTTTATTAAAGTAGGTGTCATCACGCATACGAACGCAGACTTTGGTATTTGGGAAGTTCTTACGCACCATCATGGCAGTCTTTACAGATGCCGAGGTCACATTGATCGACACAACGACGACCTTTGCACTGTCGGCTCCGATCGCGCGCAGCACATGAGGGCGTTTGATGTCGCCATAAAATACAGGCAGCCCTTTGGAGCGGCCATAGGCAACCGTATCCATGTTCTTGTCAATTGCCACAAATGGAATCATACGCTCGGTCAGCATCTTTGCCACAAGCTGGCCAACGCGGCCAAAGCCTGCAATAATGACGTGGTTTTTCAGGTCTCCAATCTCGCTGGAAGCTGACTTAATCGTTGCCTTGGCTTTCTTTTCTGTGTAGCGATCTTCAATCAGCTTGCCTAGCATATTCAAAAATGGCGTAAAGCCCATGGAAATTGCAACTGCTGCAAACAGCAACTGACCTGCATCCGCGGGGATTAATCCGCGATCCATCGCTGGTGCCAAGATAACGAAGACGAATTCGCCACCGCTGGCCAATAACAGACCTACCCTTAGGGCTGCAACCAGAGGCAAGCGCAATATCAGAGACATCAAGGCAGTCAGCAAGGTTTTGATTAGCAGTAGGCCAGAGATGATCAGAGTGATCTCAAGGGCATTGCTAAGTACTGCGCCTATATCAATACGCATTCCAACCGTCATAAAGAACAGTCCCAGCAACAGCCCGTGGAACGGTTGAATGTCTGCTTCTATCTGGTGTCTATATTCAGTTTCTGACAGCAGTAGACCTGCAAGAAAGGCGCCTAACTCCATAGAAAGGC
>JBMYXZ010000089.1:3430-5726 GCA_049608925.1 Alphaproteobacteria bacterium
GTGGTGACTGATGTCGTCAGTACCACCAGCAACGTCATCGCCACAAATAGTTCCGGCGAGTTAAGATTGGCTATCGCCCGATATACTGGGCGCAGCACCAGCCAACCAACAGCAATGATAATCGCCAGCACGACACCGGCTTTCCAGGCTGCCCGTCCTAGCTCAGCCAGAATGTGGACATCCTTCTGGCCAATCGTTGTCAGCAGAACCAACAGAATGACAACCATTAAGTCCTGAAACAGTAAAACCGAGAAGGACACACGCCCGTATCGTGTGGCCAGTTCCTCGCGTTCGGTCATGATTTGGATGCCAACCGCCGTTGAAGAAAGCGCCAGAGCACTGCCTATCAGAACAGCAGCTTCAACAGTTTGGCCGAAGTAGTAGGCGATAAATCCCAGGGCTGCGCCGCAACTTAGCACTTGCAGAGATCCCAGGCCAAATACATAGCGTTTCATCATCTGCAATCGGGGCAGGGATAACTTTAAGCCGATGGAAAACAGCAAGAAGACCACACCCAGCTCGCCAAGTGAGTTAACACCTTTGACTTCGGCGATGAACCCCATTGCATAAGGGCCCATTAACAGGCCTGCTATAAGATATCCAATGATGGGGCTGACGTGGATACGACGAAAGGTTGACACCACCAATACGGCTGCCAGCAAGAATACCAGGACATCATTTAGGTATTGTGGATGTTCCAAGTCGCGCGCGTCCCAAAGTTTATTTTTCAAAAGTTAATTATTCGTAAACTTTTATTATCATAGCATTTTTCTTTGCCCACGCAAGGGTTCTGTTTTAATTTCATTACGTTATGAGCATAAAAAAGCTCCGCAGAAAATCCGCGGCGTATTTCGTTGATTGCAGTATGCAGAGTATTGCATAGCTTGCAATTCAAGCTTTACAAGGTTTTATCAACAGCCTATAAAATCATTAAGCAATAATACCAGTGGAGAATACATATGATATCGAATGCTTTTGTTGATCACCTAAACGCCGAAACCCAGAACTTGCGTCAGGAAGGCTTGTTCAAGCAAGAGCACTATATCCAGTCTCCCCAAGGCACAGATATCCTGGTGCAAAATGACAATCAGAGTGAGGTTTTGAACTTTTGTGCCAATAACTATCTGGGATTAGCAAATCATCCAGAACTGGTGAAGGCTGCCAAAGATGGAATCGATAAGTTTGGCTATGGTATGGCATCGGTGCGCTTTATTTGTGGAACGCAACAACCGCATCAGGACTTAGAAAAACGCCTAAGCAAGTTCCTAGGCACAGAAGACACGATCACCTACTCGTCTTGTTATGCCGCGAATACGGGACTGTTTGAAACGCTGCTGGGCAAGGAAGATGCCATTATCAGTGATGCGTTGAACCATGCTAGTTTGATCGATGGAATTCGCCTGTGTAAAGCACAACGCTTTTTATATCCTAACGGCGATATGGCAGCACTTGAGAAAAAGCTGCAAGAAGCACAAGATTGTCGGTATCGTATGATTGTCACTGATGGCGTGTTTTCCATGGATGGGTTTACAGCCAAATTGCCAGAGATTTGCGCTCTTGCAGAAAAATATGATGCGATGGTGACGGTTGATGATTCCCATGCTGTGGGCGTATTGGGCAGCAAAGGGCAGGGTACAGCGGATCATTATGGTGTAGCCGACCGGGTTGATATCTTTACGGGTACGCTTGGCAAAGGCCTGGGCGGATCTGCAGGTGGTTATGTCTCAGGAAAGGCAGAAGTAATTGAATGGTTGCGCCAGCGTTCGCGCACGTATTTGTTCTCGAATGCACTGCCGCCAGCAATCAGCTGTGCTTCAATCAGGGCGCTTGAAATGCTGGAAGAAAGTGCGGAGCTGCGCGAGACATTGCATAGCAACACGGCAATGTTCAGACAAGGGATGGAAAACTTGGGTTTTGAGCTGCTACCTGGCAGTCATCCAATTGTACCGGTGATGCTGGGGGATGCAAACTTGGCCACAAATATATCCAATGCATTGCTGAAAGAAGGCATCTATGTAATTGGGTTTTCTTTCCCCGTTGTGCCCAAGGGAGAAGCGCGTATCCGTGTTCAAATCAGTGCAGCACATACACCAGAGCAAATTCAAAAGGCTATCGATGCTTTCGGGAAAGTTGGTAGAGAATTTGGGGCGATCTAAAAGTTAACCAGTGGAGCATGCAATATGTGTCCGGGATAATATGGGGTGATGGTGAATTCTTAGCTGAAGACAGAACTTTCTCTACTCAGCCTCATAGGCTCCGACTTTCCGCGGCTTGACCGCGGAATCAATTTTTTGCA
>JBMYXZ010000090.1:0-5687 GCA_049608925.1 Alphaproteobacteria bacterium
CGAAAATTTGCAATGCCAATTCGGTCTGCCTACCGAAAAGCCCAAACGAGCGCGAGATATTCAGAATACGACACCCACTATTGGCAAAATTCAAAATTGCTGTAGCAGTTCTGATATCTGATTCAAGGTCCTTGAATACAACGTCGGAAATGAAATATCGCTTCAAACTCAATGGGTCAGCATTTTTTCTAAACAGATATTGTTCGTCATTATGATATTCAAGCCTCACCGTATCTTTCTTGCCTAACAGTTTTAAGGATGCATGACACTCTTCCAGTTCTAAATCCAGTTCTTCGTATAAATGCAGTTGGGCAAGAGGTGCAACAGATTGCCAATAAAAATCTGGCCTGCTATTACCACCCACGATCTGCATCATTGCAAATGCGTGGAAGGAAATGAGGTCATGAGTACTCTGTAAATTATGCACATACTCACCAGGACATTCAATTTCATCAGTCCTTGATTCAAAAAACGCGACTTTTTGTCTGTGCCCAAAACAATGACGCTGATGCAGCATCTTCAAACCCAGCGCTATGTCTTCTGGGCGATAGGGCTGCAGGCGCCTTGTTAGCATCCTGTCCTCCCAATATATAGCCCGAAGGAAGGTATAATAATTCCGGCGAAAGTTATGAAATCTTTGTGGATTGGCGACGATATCATCTGCCAACAGCATATTGATATACTTTGCTGCGATGATTTGATTTTGAATCACCTGAAAATATGGCGCCAATGACAGAAATTTTCCACCCTTACAATATATCCCCATCAATTTATAGCGACCACTTTCATACCCATATAATCCTGCACCTATATCACTACTGTGCATACCTAGATGATCGCTAGGCATATCATGCAGCGCAGATGCATATAGATGATGCTTGTGTTTTCCACAAATCTGGGTGACACCATATTGAATTTTATCAGTCTCAACAAACGCACCGTTCTTGCCATAATGATACTGACCGCCCCTTGAAAGAATGGTCAAATAATTGGAAGACTTAATGACAGGTAATTTACGCATCAAGTGTATATGCCTGTTACCGGCAATTGCATTCCCCAACAACATAACAGCAATTCCAGGTCCGGGACCCTTATGGATTTTGTAATCTAAGACCATGTACATTTGCTGATAGAACTTTATTAAACTACCTTTGGTACTCTTCCCTACAAAGCACGGCAGCGTAATCGCTATTCTGGGCGAGACAAGAAATCCAGGCACGCCTGCTTCTGACATGGCCATATTTGTGTGGCGGTTCAGTTGATTCCCAATATCCAGGTCAAACTGGTCTGGCTTATATGGCTTTAAAGTTTTAAGTGCAGACGTATCTGTTGATAGCAAGATAAGAAAAAACGAGACCACCCATATAATTTTTGACATACTACCCTCCACGCCTGGATCATACGGGACAATTTGTAAACAAAGTGTTTCTTAGCTGTTGGAAATATCAACCGCATTAATAAACGTGGAAGACCGCATACTCGCAACAATACTGTTTAAGTGCTCGCGATCATTGACCTCGACATCAATCACCACATCCCAAAACACTTCGGAACGATGGACGATCTTCAGATTAATGATGTTGCCGGCATTTTTACCTATCAATGTAGTCAAGTTTGCCAGGCTTCCTACTTTGTTCAATACAGTAACTTTCAACCTGGCAACATATAGCTGGTCGTTATAATGCTGATCATTCCAGGAAACATCCAACCAACGGTCAGGCTGATCCGCAAAGCGCTCGAGATTGCTGCAATCATGGGTATGGATCGTCACACCACGGCCGGAAATCACAATTCCAACGATGCGGTCTCCTGGCAAGGGGTGACAACAACCAGCATAATGCACCGCCATGCCGGGAATAAGCCCCTGGATAGAGATACTTTTGTCATAGTCGCCTTTTTTCTTGGCCTGCGTTGATGGGATAATCGCCGGATCTTTTTTCGCTGGTACATGATCTGGATACAGCACACGTATGACTTCTGGAACTGTTTTTAGCCCTTCGCCAATGGTTGCATATAGGTCATCAAGCTCCTTGCAGCCAAGCTTTTCGAGGTTTTTCTCCAGCTCTTTTTCATGCAGCACCAAGTTTTCGTGCTTAAAGCCCTTGTGCAGCATCGAATGCCCAAGATCAACAAACTGGTTGCGCTTTTGTGTACGGATAAAACGCCTGATCGACGCCCTCGCCTTACCTGTAACCGCAAACCTCTCCCAAGTAGGAGACGGAGACTGTGCCTTAGAGGTTGTGATATCAACTTGATCACCATTCTTCAATACCGTACGCAGTGGTTCCATTCGGCCATTTATCTTGGCACCAACGCAATGATTTCCCACCTCACTATGAACAGCATAGGCAAAGTCAATAGGTGTTGCCCCACTGGGCAAAGGAATAAGATCTCCTTTCGGGGTAAAACAAAAGACTTGATCTTGGAACATTTCCATTTTGGTATGCTCTAAAAACTCTTCCGGGTCTTGAGCATTCTCTAAAATATCCAACAACCCACGCAACCAACGATAGCCCTGACTATCATCAGAAGCTTCAACATCCTGCTTGTATTTCCAATGGGCCGCCACACCGAATTCATTTACTTCATGCATTTGCTTTGTGCGAATCTGAATTTCAACACGCTGACCATTAGGGCCAAAGACGGTGGTATGAATCGACTGATAGTTATTGGGTTTTGGTGTTGAAATATAATCCTTAAAACTGCCTGGGATAACCGGGTATGCTGCATGAATCACACCCATTGCCTGATAGCAGTCTTCAAGGTTATCTACCAACAAGCGAAACGCCATAATGTCTGAAAGCTGCTCGAACGTCACGTTCTTCTTAGACATCTTACGCCAGATGGAATACGGCGTCTTTTCCCGCCCTGAAATATCAACTTTCAGACCGCTTTTGTTGATGATCTTCTTCAGCTCGCCCATGACAAAGCCAACGGTGTCTTCATCTTCCTCACGCAGAAAGCGCAAACGCGTGATGATTGAATCACGAGCATCCGGGTTTAAGTGACGAAATGATAAGTCCTCGAGTTCATCCTTGATATGATTGACACCTATGCGACCTGCAAGAGGCGCATATATATCCATGGTCTCTCGAGAGATACGGCGGCGCTTTTCTTCGGCTTTACAATAATGCAGCGTGCGCATGTTGTGCAAACGGTCTGCCAATTTAATCAACAGCACACGCAGGTCGTTGGACATTGCCAACACAAGCTTACGAAAGTTTTCTGCTTGCTTACGTTGAATTGTTTGCAGCTCAATCTGAGAAAGTTTCGTCACCCCATCGACCAGTTTAGCAACCTCTTTGCCAAACAACTTTTCAATGTCATCCAGCGTTGCTTCGGTATCTTCTACCGTGTCGTGTAGCAACGCCGTGATGATAGAAGCCGTATCCAACTTCATATCCGTTAGGATGCCGGCTACTTCTAATGGATGAGAAAAATACAAATCGCCCGATTCACGCATTTGCGACCCATGCGCCTTCATGGCAAACACATAGGCAGAATTGAGCGCATCCTCATCAGCTTGAGGATCGTACGATTTTACCTTTTCAACTAATTCAAACTGCCTGATCATACCCTTATTTTATCACGGTTTATCAGGGCAGTCTAACGATTAGGCAGCTTTTCTAAAACCAGGTTTTTTAGACTTCTTGAAACGAAACGGCTTCTTCTTTTTCTTGGCCTGCGGCTTCATAGCAGCCATTTTCTTTGCTTCTTCAGGATTAAGTAAAGCATGAATAGCGCGCCATTTGCCTTTGTCAGAAGGCGACACAAAGCTTAACGCCTCCCCTTCACTACCCGCACGCGCCGTACGGCCAATGCGGTGAATGTAATCTTCTGGGCATTGTGGCAAATCATAGTTAATCACGTGCTCGATGTGCGGAATGTCCAAGCCACGTGCGGCGATATCTGTGGCAACCATAATGCGATATTTACGCTGGTGGAATGCCTTGATCACGCGCTCACGCTTGTTATGGCGCAGATCACCGTGAATCGCGTCAGCTTCTAGGTTCTCTTGACGCAAGCGTTTTGCCATGCGCTCAGCACTATATTTGGTTTTAACAAATACAATGATAGAACCTTCACGCTGATTCAGTTGACCAAGCAGTTTTGAATACTTATCATTTTCCGGAGTGTGAACAATATCTTGCTTAATCTTAGCAACTGGCGTTGAGACATCTCCCACAGCAACACGCTCGGGGTTGTCCATATACTTAGCCGCAATTTTCTTGATATTTGCCGGCAATGTCGCGGAGAACAATAACGTCTGACGCTTTTCAGGCAGGTGCTTGACAATTTTGTCAATCTGTATCGTAAAGCCCATGTCCAGCATGCGATCCGTTTCATCCAGCACGAAAAAGTCAGATTTAGACAGATCAAGCGTTCCACGCATCAAATGATCATTCACACGTCCAGGCGTCCCCACAATCAATCTGGGCTTCGACTTCAGCTTTTGCAGCTGCTTGAACATTGGATCACCACCGATCAGCAACGCTGCACGAGAGCGAAGCTTTTTGCCCATAATGCCCTGCAGACTCTGCAGAACCTGAGCCGCCAATTCACGCGTAGGTGTCAAAATAATGGCATTAGATTCAGGGTTTTCCATCAAGTGTGCTACTAGCGGTATACCAAAAGCAGCTGTTTTACCTGTTCCGGTTTGGGCCGAGCCCAGAACGTCCCGACCATCTAGAGCCAGCGGAATAGTTTTTTCTTGAATAGGTGTAGGTTTTGTAAACTTCATTGCTTCTAGGCAATGCAGTATTTGCTCCGGCAACCGGAGAGAATTAAAATTTTCCAAAGTATTTCCTGTGATTAAATATTGACATCAATCTCAGAATTACTTTGAGAGCATCAATAATAATTTTATATGAGCCTTTATATCACGAAGCTTTCCAAAATAAAAGGCAATATTTTGACAATGTAAAGGAAAGTGGACAGTATACTACCTCACTCTTTGATGCTACAGGCTTTATGCTGCGGTCAATTTTTGATCGAAATACAAAATTTCAGCCTGGTCCACAACTTTCTGCAGCCATCATAACCAAAGAATGGAATCCTGAATATGCAACGGAGAATCGGATCTTTGATAGAATAGCGGGAAAATCCCGCAAAAAAAACGTTGACAATATTAAATACACCTATATTAATTATTCCTACCAACATATTTTTAATTTTTTTGGAGAATTTAATGAAAAAAACCACATTATTACTGTTGTTATTTACAGCTTGCATTAACAACAAAGCAATATCTACAGAATCATTCGAGCAATACCCGTTACTGTATAAAGATTTGCGCCTTCATATTAGCTCATTCCTTGATCTTGCTACAATAAAAAATCTTGCTCTGTCGATGACGAAAAAGGAAGGCGCAATAAGGTATGTTAGAAAAGATAGGCAAGATATACTGACAAAAATGGGAGAGCAAGCCCTGCCTATGCTATACCAGAAGGCCGGATTCGATTATAGTTTAGCTTTTTTACAATATGATCATAAAGATTGGAAACCGTCAGCCTTGCCACCCACAATAAAAATGAAATTACATTTTTGTTGGTTTCTTGGTGGGATGAAGTGCGTAAATTCTGACCCTGCAAAGGCTTTTTATCTTTTGTATTCTGCAGCATGTCTGGGGCATATGCCTGCAGCAGCTGAAGCAGGAGCTCTTTTAAGAAACCCTGAATACAATGGAA
>JBMYXZ010000091.1:0-5654 GCA_049608925.1 Alphaproteobacteria bacterium
ACAATTAAATGGATTCCGCGGTCAAGCCGCGGAAAGTCGGAGTGTGTGTGGCTGATTGGATAAAGTTCTGGAACAACTCGGAATTTCCTAACGTGCTAATTTATCCCGGACACGCATGGGGCAAGCCGCGGAAAGTCGGAGTCTGTGGAGTTGAGCTCAGAAAGGCCTCAAAGAGTTTGATATTTCCGTCAGCAAAAGTTATAAAGTTGTCACCCCTTGATTATCAGCCGAGATGCACAATCTACCTCTGCTAAAACGTGCAGCATGTCTTCTTGGCTAAGGGCGACACACCCTTGGGTGGACTGATAGCCTTCTTTTGCAAGATGTAGGAATACAGCACTGCCGTTACCAGGTATGATTGGGGCGTCATTGTGGCCAATTACCACGACGATGTCATAGATATGCTCGTCCTTCCATAAGACTTCATGGCTAGCCGAAAAGGGTAATGACACGCGCTTGTTATAGCTCGGGTGGGTAGGGGCATCGCACCAGCCATCTGCTGGGGTGATAGATGAAATAGGTAGTACCGTCTTTAGGGCTGTAACACGGTCAGGCCTGTACATCACATGACGAAACTGAAATTGCCCTATTGGGGTGGCACCATCACCTTCTTGTTTATGCGCAAGGATCCCACCTTTGCCAATTGCGCAAGGAAATACAGTGTCACCCCAATGGGCTTGTTGTTGTCTTACGATAAGGTCCAAATTAAATCTCTTTAGTCGATAATCACCATAGAGTACATGTTTTTCCCGTTTAAATAAATGTGTCAAGCTGTAATAATAGATATCACAATCAGGGAGTCTTAAGTCATGCTGAAAACAGATATTTGTGTAATAGGGGCGGGGTCTGGCGGCTTGTCAGTCGCAGTAGCTGCCGTGCAAATGGGGGCCGAGGTTGTATTGATCGAGCGCGATAAAATGGGCGGTGATTGTTTGAACAGTGGGTGTGTGCCATCAAAAGCACTATTGCACGCGTCAAAGCACCCTGGTCAGTTCAAAACAATGGCCAAGACACAACAATATGTTCAAAGCGTTATTGACACCATCGCACCGCATGATTCTGTTGAGCGTATGGAAGGTTTGGGGATACACGTTATAAAACAGCAAGCATCGTTTATCTCCGGAAACACGGTGCAGGCTGGCGACCAAATTATCAGAGCCAAAGCCTTTGTGATAGCAACGGGGTCTTCTCCTGCGGTGCCTCCTATCCCTGGTTTACAAGATATTCCCTATTTCACCAATGAAACGATTTTCGAGAATAAGAAGAAGATTGATCACTTACTGGTGATCGGCGGGGGGCCTATTGGTTTGGAAATGGCGCAAGCACATCGCAGGCTGGGGTGTGATGTAACCGTTATTGAAGGGCTGCATATCTTTTTGCATGATGACCCAGAAGCTGCCGAAGTCGTTCGCCAACAAATGGAAGCCGACGGTGTCAAGTTTATCGAAGGACATTTTGTCGATAATCTATCGATGACAAAAGACGGGAAAATCACAGCGGTTGCTGGGCCCAATAAAATCGATGGCAGCCACGTACTGGTTGCAGCAGGGCGCCTGCCAAACATTGAAGGTCTTGATCTGGAAGCGGCAGGTGTAAAATATGACCGCGCAATCGACGTGAATGACTGCATGCAAACCAGTAATAAAAACATCTATGCCATTGGCGATGTCATAGGTCAGCATCAATTTACACATATGGCGAACTATCACGCAGGCATTGCACTGAAGAATATTATTTTTCGCGTGCCGTTTAAGGCCAGCTATCATGCGGTACCCTGGGTGACCTATACCGAGCCGGAATTGGCGCAAGTTGGGCTCAATGAATCCAATGCTCAGAAGAAACTGGGCGAGACGCTGCGTGTCTTAAAGTTTGATTACGACGATAACGACCGCGCCCATACAGAAGACAAGCCAAACGGATTTATCAAGATAATGGCGGACAAAAAAGGCTACGTCCATGGTGCCACTATTGTTGGGCGCAATGCGGGCGAGCTTCTGCTGCCCTGGAGTCTGATGATTCAAAATCGCTTGAAGCTTAAGGATCTGGCGCAACTTGTGGTTGCCTATCCGACTCTCAGCGAGATCAGCAAGCGTGTTGCAGGTAGTTTCTACACAGACTTTGTTTTCGGCCCAATAATGAACAAGATTGTAAAGCTATTGATGAGGTATAGATGAAGCGTTATATCCCGATACTTGTCCTCGTAGGCTTGCTGGTCACAGTCTATGCCTTGGGGCTGCATAACTATCTATCATTTGAAACGCTGAAGCAGTATCGCTTTCAGCTGCTAGAGCTCGTAGAAAGCCAATATGTTCTGACGGTCTTGGGATTTATGGCGTTGTATACGGTCGTCATTGCACTTTCAATTCCAGGGGGCGCTATTCTGACAATTACATCGGGGTTTCTGTTTGGATCGTTATTTGGAACGCTGTTTGTGGTGATTGCGGCCACTGCTGGGGCTACCGCCTTGTTCATGCTTGCAAAATCAACTGTAGGCGATCATTTGCGTGACAAGGCAGGCCCCATGCTGGATAAAATGGCCAAAGGCTTTGAAGAAGATAGCTTCAACTATCTGTTGATACTGCGCCTGGTGCCATTGTTTCCCTTTTGGTTAGTAAACCTGGCGCCAGCGTTTTTGGGTGTTGGCCTACGGACCTATGTGATAGCCACGGCTATTGGTATTATCCCAGGTTCCTTCGTTTATGCATCCGTAGGCACAGGCATCGGCAGTGTTTTCGACAGCGATGAAACCTTTGACCCGCGCAATATTATTACAACAGAGATCATTGTTGCTCTGGTTGGGCTGGCTGTGCTAGCGGCAATCCCAGTGCTGTACAAGAAGTTTGCAAGAAAGTAGTGGGTTTAATCAACATTTTAAATATGCTAAGTCTTGAATATATAGAATAGAACGGCTGGAGGTCTGTTATGGGGGTGCAATATTATGCTTTAAGAGGAATTTTTGCCTTAGTAATCTGTGTTTTTGCGCTGTGCGATATGTCTTGTGCATCAAATTCTAATAGTAATGCTGTTTCTGAAGATACAGATGGCGCTAATGCGCCAGGCAAAGAGCGTAAGGTCAATTATGATAGCTCGTATGTTTCTGATGAGGAAATGACTTTAGATCCTAAAAAAGCTGAACCTGACGAACTGCTCAAGGTTATTCGAGATTTCGAGTTGAGTGAAGATGGACAGGAGACCGATATATTATACGATAGCTATACAAGCCTTGTAAATACAAAAATGCGCGTAAAACTTCCCATAACAGCAGATAATGTTAGTAGTTTTATTGAATTGCAGGCCTTTGTCTCTCCACAGTTAAGAAAAGCTCTAAAGCTATACCTTTCCTTGAATGAGAAAGGTGCCCTTGAGATAGGAATTAACAAAGAACGTGAGGACTATCTAAGATGCTTGTGTGCAGACGATTACACAGCTGAACAACAGGGCCTTGCGGACTATGTAGTTTTAGAAAAAGCCAGATACATATCGCCTCTTTTTGAAGCTGCGAGATTAAGAAGTATATCTATCTGTAATTTTATGTCTAAAGAATTCCCCCTTAGCTTGTCAAATAATAGATATTTAACTGCAATAACTATCAAAAACGCTGACTTTTCAGAAGATGGGTCTTGTGACGCCCTCTTACATTCTGCTTTATCAAGTAATATAGAATATCTTACTCTGAGAGGGTGTAAACTACCTCAAAACTTTGATAAAATCCTTGCTGGTATGGCGAAACTAGAATTGCTTGTCCTTGCAGGGTGTCTTAAAGGGCATGTGCGTATGGATGATATATTGCAGAGCATTCCTAAGACCGTCACATATCTTGACCTTCAGGGAAATGGTTTCTTGACTGTGCCTAAGCTGCCTGAGCTTCCATTGCTTAAGCATCTTGATTTGAGGCATAACGAAATTGAAGATTATCCATCTTCTCTAAATGGCCTTGGGCAGCATAGATTTCCCGGCCTATACGAAACCAACGGACATACATCGTCAGGTATAGGGATTCTAATCGCCATCGGAATGGAAGGAAATTTCTTCACATTCTAAGATCGCAGTAGCTACATGCTGGTTGCAAAAGAACGGCAAACGATCATTTGCCGTTCAAAGCAATTCCTCGTGCTTGATAAAAAGTATTATAAGCGGTAGAGGGTTTAATCAACATTTTGAATATGCTAAGTCTTGAATATATAGAATAGAACAGTTGGAGGTTTATGATGGGGGTGCAATATTATGCTTTAAAAGGAATTTTTGCCTTAGCAATCTGTGTTTTTGCTTTGTGCGATATGTCTTTGGCTTCTGAGCATAATAGCAATGTTGGTTCTGGAGATGACAAAGATGCTGCAAGCGCGCCAGGTAAAGTAGTGTATCGTCTTCCAGGTGGAATATGGGTAGTCCATTCAAAACGAATTGAGGCAATGGAATTAATAAGACCAGAGGACGGACACTATTTTTGTACCATTAATCTAGCCTCTTACAATAATAGTAATGTTTATTCTGGAGATGACAAAGGTGCTGCAAGCGCGTCAGGTACAGTAACGTCTCGTGTTCCAAGTTTACAATACTTAGCTCTGGAAAAATTATCTGAGATGCCAGAATCAAAGAGACAGGAGCTCGGAGTCTCTTATGATAAGAATTCTCTTATTTGTGGAGGAACCATGCTCAACCTTAGAAATACTATCCATGATGAAATTCTCTCAAGGATTAAAGATTTCGAATTGAGCAAAGAGGGGCGGACGGCCGAGGAAATATATAAAACGAAATATTTCTATGGTGATAGTATATTAAGTATGAGTCTTCCTGTTAATAAAGATAATATCTTTAAATTTATTAAGTTACAGGCCTTTGTGTCCCCACAGTTAAGAAGATCTCTAAAGCTATATTTATTTTTAGCTGAGAATGATGTCCTTGAGTATTTACCAGACCTTAAACGACAGGCTTATCTGCGGTGTTTGTGTGTAGAGGAATATACAGATGAAGCACACGATAAAACAGTTATAGAAATGACTCCTGAAGTGAGATACATCTCTCCTCTTATTAAAAGTTCACGGATTAAGGGTCTAGTTTTAAGAAAGTTGTATTGCGAGGTATTTCCAATAAGCCTCTCAAATAACCCGTATTTAAGAGCGCTATTTATAACAGACACTAATCTTTCCCAGGGTGATTACCTTGGCAGTTTTTTTAAGTCTACTCTATCAAAAAATATAAAATATCTTAATTTGTCAGATTGTAAACTTCCTAATAACTTTGGTGAAATTCTCTCTGGCATGACTCAATTATGCAACCTTCACCTTTTAGGAAGCCTTAGAGGACATCAGCGCGTGGAGGGTGTGTTGAAGAGTATTCCTAAGACCATCTCAATCCTTAAACTAGAGAGGAATGATTTTTTGGCCGTGCCTGATTTGCCTTCTCTTCCACTTCTTGAGTATCTTAGTTTGAAAGAAAACCCAATCCAACGTTTTCCTCCAAGTGTAAATGGTCTTTTGTATTCTAGTGGGCAAGGCCAATACGAAACAATAGATGTACTCTTAATGCCACCCTTTCAGGATGTTAAGCTCGACCCGCAGGTGCAGAAAACTCTGGAGGAATTTCTTAGGTCACAGTAGCGACATGCTGGTTGCAAAAGAACGGCAAACGATCATTTGCCGTTCAAAGCAATTCCT
>JBMYXZ010000092.1:0-5588 GCA_049608925.1 Alphaproteobacteria bacterium
CACATCATTCAAAATTATTCCGGACACTTATGGGTCAAGCCGCGGAAAGTCGGAGCCTGTGGGGTTGATTGGACAGAGCCGTGAAACATTAAGGCTTGCCCACCGTTGTGAATTATTCCAGGCACTTATGGGGCAGGCCAGTCAGTAATTAGAAGGGGCAGGCATCCAGCTTGCCCCTTTTTGCTTAATATACCGGTATATATGTTATAACATATAAAAAAATATAAATATATGTGATGGCATATATGTTGAGCATTGGGCTAGCATTAAAGAAAGCACGCAAACTAGCAGGAATTAGTCAGAATGATTTAGGGCAGCAACTGGGTGTTCCACAAAGCCATATATCGGTCATAGAAACCGGCAAAGTTGATCCGCGCATGTCTTCGGTGCATGAATTGTCGAGTGCATGCAATTGCCAAGTCATGATAATCCCGAATAAATTTTACGGGCTTGTGAAGAATATTATAGAAGAAAAGGATACTAATGCTCCCTTATGGGCTCTGGATGAAGAGGAAGATTAGAGACGCCTCAATACTCACATGGAAAAAGTATTAATCTAACAGCGCTGCGTTAACCCTGGCGCCATAGAGAACAATGACCGAGCTGATGTGTAGGAAGATCAATGTCAGGATGATACCTCCTAAGCTGCCGTAGATAACATCATATTGGCCAAAGTGTTTTAGGTATATCGAATACAGATTCGCCAGACCAATCCACAATGCTGTAGCTGTTAGAGCCCCCGGCAAGCATTCTCGCGTGTTAAATGTATGATTAGGCAGCCAGCGGTAAACAGCAGTTATCGTAATCACAAGCGCTGAAAGAGCCAGCATATAGCGGGCGATATTAATGGCTAGCTTGATATTAAAAGCAATGGGGGTGTGATCTAGGGTCCATTGCAGTACCAATGGCGCGACAACCAGAGCGACTGTGGCTACCAGAAAGCTAATTGCTGCCAACATAACAAATCCGATGGCTTGGGCACGACGAAACAGAAAACTGCGAGTTTCCTTGATTTTAAAGGCATAGTTCAGACCGGTCCTAAGGGCTTCCACACCTGAAGACGTTAACCAGAAGATACCAATAATCGCAACGGTCAACAATGTATGCTGAGGATTATTAATGATATTGCTGATGATAGGGTCGACCGTTCCCACGACTTCATCTGGCAGCATTTCATAAGATTCAACGATGAAATCTTGTGCCACTTGGCGCTGGCCAGCCATACCGGCGGTTGCCACCAAGACGATTAAGAAGGGGAATAGCGACAACAAGGTTGTGTAGGCTATATAACCTGACAGTTCGAAGGATATATCAAGAGAAATTTGGTATATCGCAGTCCATAGGGATTTAAAATATCTTTTCATAGTTATGATATTAGTCACCGCGCTTGACAATTAGGACAAAAAAATGAAGATCTGCCTGATTGTGTGATACGTGTGATCGGGATGCTACAGCTGGGGCAGGGAGATCCCTCCTGATCATAAACCCGGAAAGTATGCTGAAAGTATCCCAGCTCGCCATCGGGTTGTTGGTGATCGCGTAATGTGGATCCCCCAGCTGCAATTGCTTCGCTAAGGACATCTTTGATGTGCTTCACAAGGGCTTCAAAGTCACTTTTCTTCAGTGTGTTGCACGCTGCTTCGGGATGGATCTTGCTGCGATATAACGCTTCCGATGCATAGATGTTGCCAACACCTACGACGACACGCTGGTCCAATATCGCTGTTTTAATGGAGGATTTTTTGCGTGAGAGCTTTTCTTGCAGCACTGCAGGTGTGAACTCTGGCTGCAGAGGCTCGGGCCCAAGATGCACAAAATAGGGATGCTGGTCGGGATCATTGGTGATTGTAAACATCCCAAAACGCCTGGCATCATTGAAATATACACTGGGGCCATCTTGAAAGTGGAATACAACATGATCATGCTTTAAAGGTGTACGAGAGGTCGCTTCTATCTGCAATCTGCCGGACATACCAAGATGAATAATTGCTGTATCTGCCGAGTCCAGTCTAAGCAGCAAGTACTTGGCGCGGCGATCAATTGATTTAATGATTTGGCCTTCCAGGCGTTGGCGTATGTCTTTAGGAAAGGGAAAGCGCAGATCAGATCTGTGCAAGTCTAATTTCTGTAATGTCTTACCGGTAATGTGTGGCGCCAGTCCTTGGCGGACGGTCTCAACTTCTGGAAGTTCTGGCATGGTATACCCCTTTCGCTGGATTTATATATTAGGATATTGGCATGGGCAAGCGATTCGTGTAGGGTATTGCTAATAATAAATTTGGGGGTAGTAGTGCGTCAGCATATCCTAGCAATAAGTATTGTCCTTTGGGGGTTAAGTCCGGCCTCAACGCTTGCTAACTTTACTGAAACGCAAATGATGCAGAAGGCACAGGATTTTATCCTTCATGTGCTGCTGAAGCCTGATAGCAAGAAATTCAGGGCGTTGTTTGATGACAGTGCGCAAATTCACTTGCATATCAATCATAAGCTGCAACTACATCGTGGTATTGATGATTATATGATGAAGCTGAATGCTGCACATTTTTTGAACACAAAGCGTGTTGAATTATTGACTCTATCCTATAGTCATCCTGCCAAAAATGTGATTCGCATTGAAGACGTTTCCTTGCAATGGCGTAATGGGGCAGGGCAGGAAGAAATTGGCTTGGGTCTGTATTATTTTGACAATACCAGTGATTTGACCTTCAATGACCAGCTACAGATCACGGATGTTAAAATGACCTACACCAAAATAAAGGTTGGCTAAATGTCCTCTACTGTTCCCTTTGGATTTGAAAGGGTATTACCCACTGAAAAAACGGCGAAAGTTCGCGATGTATTTGAGCGTGTGGCGAGCAGTTATGACCTGATGAATGATGTCATGAGCGGCGGCATGCACCGTTTGTGGAAGAATGATTTAATGGGGCATGTGAATAAATATCCTGGCATGAAGATGTTGGATGTTGCGGGCGGCACGGGGGATATTGCCTTCAGATTGCTGGATCATGTGCAAGATGGCCAGCTGACGCTGGTTGATATCAATCCAGAAATGCTGAAGGTCGGGCGTGAGAAAGCGCGTAAAAATGGTCTGTATGATAGCATTGCTTGGGTAGAGGGAGATGCTTGCGCCCTGCCTATTGAATCAAATACCAAAGACCTTTACACCATTGCGTTTGGGTTACGGAATGTCACCGATACGCAGGCAGCTATAGATGATGCTTATCGTGTTCTACGCCCAGGTGGTCAGTATCTCTGCATGGAGTTCTCGCACGTTGTCCTGCCATTCCTGGACAAGATCTATGAAAAGTATTCGTTCAACCTGATTCCAAAGTTTGGTGAATGGGTGGCTAAAGACAAAGATGCTTATCAATATTTGGTTGAAAGTATTGCAACGTTTCCAAAACAAGAAAAGCTTGCAGGCATGATTACCAGTGCTGGATTTGATAAAGTCAGTATTACCAATTACATGGGCGGAATAGTATCAGTACATAAAGGTTGGAAAATATAATTGACAACATGATATTTGTAAGTATATTTAGGGTGTTTATATAATAATTATTGGAGTAATTATGAATCATTCTATGAAAAAGTTTTCAGTTGTTGCCGTTTCTCTTCTGGCTTTGTCAGGTTGCGCACGTAACATCTCACCAAACACATACAAAGCTAGCCACGTTGGCGAAGCTTCCTTCACATACCAGGGTGTAGTCGCCTCAGCACGTCAAGTTGTTGTCGAGAACTCTGAAGAGCTAGAGCAAAACTCAACAGGTATTCTAGGCGGTGGTCTAGCTGGTGGTCTTGCTGGTAACCAATTCGGTGGCGGCAGTGGTAACGTTGCCGCAACTGTTGGCGGTGCCGTTCTAGGTGGTATCGCTGGTGCATTTGCTGAAAAAGCACTGAAGAGCCAGGATGCAATGGAATACGTCGTGCGCCTAAACAATGGATCAATGATGACCGTTGTTCAAGGTATGGACTTGCAATTGGCAATGGGCCAGCGCGTACTAGTAATGGTAAGCCACGATGGTCGTTCACGTGTAGTTCCTGATCAAACAGGTATAAATGACGTTCAGCCAATGGTTAGTGCGCCAGCACAAAAGGTCAATATCAACTTGCATCGCTAATCTAGCGAGATTGATTTGATTGAAAAAGAAAAGTCCGGCCTTATGGTTGGGCTTTTTTTTTGCTATAGTGAGCTACAAATCATCAAGGCAGAGTACTAGTGGAAGATCTTTTTGTTACCTATGGCCCTTATATTGTCTATACGATCGTCTTTTTATGGTCGATTATCGAAGGTGAGACTTTCATCTTGCTGGGCGGCGCCCTGGCCTATAAATATGACGAGATTTCGCTTGCGATCTTGATGTTGCTGGCGTTCCTTGGATCATGCACGGCTGATCAAACGTTATTCTTTGTTGGCAGGCGCTATGGCCCCTCAATGATCGAGCGTTACGAGTTCATGAAGAAAGCTTCGAAAAAGGTTTTTTATCATCTACATCGTCATAGCACCCTTTTTATTATCAGTTTTCGTTTTATCTATGGTGTAAGGACGGCGGCGCCGCTGACCATTGGGGCTTCGGGTGTTGATCCTCTGCGGTTCAGCTTGTTGAACTTTTTTGCAGCGGCTTTATGGTCTGTTTTAAGCTGTTCAGCTGGGTATCTGATTGGATACTTCTTTGCCGATGCGATCGAGGACTTCATCATCAATTTTGTAAAATATAACCATAATATTGTATTGGTTCTGCTGGCCTTGTTGCTGTTTTCTGGGGGCATGTTTTACCTATGGAAACGTCGGCAAAATCGTTAACAAGGGTTTATAAATAAATTCTGAATATGCTAATATAGGGAAAAATATTTTAGGGAGTTAGAGTAATGAAAATAATTATTGGACTGTTTTTAGCGGCTTTATTGACGTTTCAGGCAAAGGCATCAGGTATTCCTTTAAAGATTGAAACAGAGATCCCTGAGTTTAGGCTTTATATTCACATGTGCGTCCATTCAGGGGAAATTAAAGAGAATAAATTAGATCCTGAGCATAGTTTAAGTGATCTTCCCTTTGCTTCTAATGTTATGTCAAAACACATCCGAGCGCGGATTACCGGAAAAGTGCAAGAAATTCCAGAAGCTAATTTGCGCTCCAGTCCAATGCATGTAAAGGAACAAATTAAACCCGCAATGAATATGACGCACTTATTCAAGCTTGCGGTACGTCATGAAGACCAAGAACCCAAGAGAGCTGGTGATGTTTTATCTGAAAATACACAAGTAGTATTGGAGCTGGGTGAGACTAAAATATCTGATATCAAGAAAATACGTTTGGCAAAAATCATTGCGAAGAAATATCTCCTTGAGGTGTATCTTTCTAAGGGCAAGATGACTAAAGAATTTACTTGGAATGGGTGACTTGTCTTAACTAAGTCTGCGGGATAAATTGGGGTGATGGGAAAGCCCTGCTGTCTAAGGATTTTCTCCGACCTTTACTACACACTCCGACTTTCCGCGGCTTGACCCATGACTGTCTGGAATAAATTATGCTGGATGGAAGAGCTTGCTGTTTTAAGACTTTCTCAGCCCTGTACCCCACACTCCGACGC
>JBMYXZ010000093.1:0-5469 GCA_049608925.1 Alphaproteobacteria bacterium
GGAGTCCACTCTCAGGCATACTCAGCTGCAGAAAGCTATTGCGTATCATTGGTTTTCCGAGTCTTGGGGGTTGATGGACTCCGGGCATAAAGCCCGGAGCGTCGGAGTGTGGGAAGTCGTGTAGAGATAGATCTGCAACAGCCTGAAATTTCCCATCAATCATTGTGATCCTAGACACTTATAGCCTCGATGGAGAACTTTCGTCGCCCCATCCATTCTGAATGATTAAAGGGCGATACATCACACAAAAAAATTGCTTGCTGTCATAGGCAAAAAAACCTATGAACAAGCAAGCAATGTCTTAAGAAATAGTATCTAGCTAGGTGCTTATGCTTTTGAAGCAGCAGCCTTTTCAATGCGTTTTTTCAACTGACGTGCTTCTGCTGACAACTTAGTCGCATTCATGCCCGTTAGATAAGTATCTATGCCACCATTCTTTTCGATTGTACGGATACCGCGAGCTGATACACGGAACTGCACACTGCTGCCCAGTGCCTCACTGGGAAAAGATGCTTTTTGCAGGTTTGGCAAAAAGCGGCGCTTAACTTTGTTGTTTGCGTGCGACACATTATTACCTGTCTGCACTCCACGCTGTGTAATTCCACATTTACGTGTCATAAGAAACTCTCCTAAAATCGTACAAAATTCTTTTGTCCTAGGTATAACGGATTTTTTTGATACTTTCAAGTGAGAAATCGTAAGAAAGTGGTGCCTGGGGAGGGACTTGAACCCCCGACACAGGGATTTTCAGTCCCTTGCTCTACCAACTGAGCTACCCAGGCGTCTTACAGAGCAATCTATAAAGAAAAAATCACCCGCTGTCTAGTATGTTTAAGCACTTTCTGGCAGATAATTTTCATCATCTGACTGAAGAGAGATCACATATGACTCTGACAGCCATTTTCCAAGATCTATCTTCTGACATTGCGCAGAACAAAATGACAGCAATTTTTGCTCAATCTGCTTACCGCATACAGGACATTTTGGGTGATGCATAATGATTCTCGCTTGATTGATATTATTTATGGCGAAACTTGATGCGCCCTTTGGTCAGATCATAGGTGCTCATCTCAACAGTGACTTTGTCACCTGCCAGCACGCGAATACGATTTTTACGCATGCGGCCTGATGTGTGTGCAACGATCACGTGACCATTTTCTAACTCAACTTTAAACGTGGCATTAGGTAATAGTTCAACAACAGTACCTTCAAACTCTATCTGCTCTTCTTTTGCCATCTACTCCTCATAATTTGGATCAGTAAAAAATTCTTTCGGTTCGCAAACCATTTATGCTCTAATATATACTATCTTACTGTAAATAGGAGCACTTTTTGCAGCACCCTTTACTTTTCAGGCATTTCGCCAGATATTTTTATCATTCAGGCACAATATGCAAAAAATATTAATCACTATTTTACAATGTCTTAATCCTGTTTTTTGCCAGTCGTGGCATTCTCACAACAGGATGCCAGTTTTTACACGCAATATGAAAGCATGACAATGTCAAAAACCATTTTAGTCGTCGACGACATGGAAAAATTCCGCTCTGATTACCGCTGTTTTCTTGATCAGCTTGGCCACACCACGATCGAAGCAGAAGATGGCTACGCAGGCCTGAAGCTTTTAGAACAGCAAAAGATTGATATTATTTTCCTGGATTTCAACATGCCCGGCATGGATGGCTTTGAGTTTGCCGACCAAGTCCATACAAAAATGCAGGACAGCGCTCCACCAATTGTTATGATGAGCACAGACATTGCCAAAAATCAGCAAGCCGTTGCAACCAAACGCGCCAAATGCTGGATGGCAAAGCCATCAACGCTTACAATGGTCGAGCAGGCCATCAGCCAGTGTTAAGCAGGTGCTTTTCGAACACGTCGGATATTTTTTCCCCATCCCAAATATATTCCAGGTGACGTTCCTGTCTGCACCCAGACACAACTATTGGCTTGAATGCTGCAATATTCTGACCTCCAGAGTCTCGGACGCTGTCGTATACTATTCCATTTGAAGACATCCGCTTTAAATCAGCTGCCAATCGTTGGCTGGCGGGATATCTAGCGGGATCGGGATCGCAGTACATGTCACTTCCACGGATATCATGCATGTCGGCACAAACTCTGGCAGTCAACACACGCATGTCTAAATGCATGGGTTGCTCTGCCGTTGCGCGCATGAAAAGCTCGCGGTGGTAGACCGTTTCTTTAACAGCCGTATTTAAGGATGCCGCTGCGTAGTACACTCCCCAAGTGCCGTCGCTAAATCGGCTGCCTACTGGGTTTAAATGGGTGAAAGCAGCCATCACAAAGCTGCTGCCTGGTCCTGCAATACGGTCGCCGGCAGGCACCAAGCTTAAGTCCCCGACTTCTTCGCGCAACCTGTCATTTGTCAGACTTTCAATCGCATAAACGGCTTCAAGATCCTCTGGGTCGACCACACGCTCGAACAAGTTTATTGGCGGAAACATACTGGGGATAATGCGATAACACGGATTCCAATCAATCGGACTGATTTTGATTGTCATAAATACTCGCTGCCTCGCTGGTTATCCAGATACTGACGCACGACAAACAGATCAGACACGTTCCCGGACAGCATTCTCTCCAACGCAGATCTGCCGGCAAACAATGGCGCTTGGTTGGGCTTTTTAATCCAGCTATCAGCTGCGTTGGTGTCTGGTAATAATATCTGCAAGGCTTTATAGATGCCCAGAATGTATGAAATCCTCTCAAGAGTATCATGTGACAGCTGCCCCTGCCCTTCTCGCTTCCAGCCGAAATATGTTGATCTGGGAACCGCCAGCAGCCGCACACTTTCATCCACAGTTAACTGCCAAGCTTCGGCGATATTAAAGAATGACCTTAAAGCTGGCCCTGATAGCTCTTTATAGGATGCAGGATTACTTTCAATCACAGTAAAGTCCAAATTCATATTATATAAGCATTATAGTATGAATTCAGACTTTTTGCAATCAGCGCCCCTTTGCACCAACCTTTAAGTATCGATGCAGCGCCAATGGTTGAAAGACCAATGGGAACAGGATAATCAAATAGGCAAGACACAAGAAATAGCCCTTATATTCATAAGAATCAGGAATCATTAGCAAAAGCGCGACGCAAATGGCTCCACGTAGACCACTTAGCATCATGATGTGACGCCATGCCATGGGGATCCCCTTTCCAAATAGGCTTCCACCGACATATACCATGATGATGCGCGCAGCAATCAGGATAACCACAGCTTCTAGCAATATCCACGAGATGGGAAAATCATGGGCTCCCGTTTCAGCCCCCAGAGCAAAAAACAGGTATGAATTTATCAGCAGTGTTACATAGCTCCACATATCCTTGCGGACCAGCGCAGACTTGCCGTGCAGTCCACAGGTCCGGCTGTATTTTATTGCTGCAAACAATACCGTAATGACACCAGAGACATGCAAGTATTGCTCGCTTAGGATATAGGACATAAAGGCTAGGATTATAGACAGGCTTAATGTCTCATAGGTTGATGTCTGCTGCCATCTGCTGGCGAGTTCGCCAAATATCCAGCCCAGAACCCAGCCAAGAGGTATAGCGGCTACAACCGCCCAACTGAACTGTAACGAGGCCTCCTGCCAGTTAAATACTTCACCTGTCAACACCACCGAGGCCATAATTGTGAACATCACAACGGTAGTGGCATCATTAAACAAGGACTCCCCCTCGATAATGGTGAACAGGCGATCCGGAATACGAAAACGCCTTAAGATCGAGGAAACAGCACCTGGGTCAGTTGCGGAAACCGCAGCTCCAAAGAACAATGCATCGGGCAGGCTAAGGTCCGTGATATAAAACAGAGGCACCCCTATCAAAAACATGCTCATTATCACGCCCAGCACAGAATAGAATGCCACCGGGATACTGACTGATTTCAGTTTGGTTAAATTAATCTCGCGTCCGCTGGCAAAAATTAACAGCGGCAGAATGATCATCAACACCACTACGGGCTCGATCATCACGTGCGGCAACCCTGGCGTAACTGTCCTGCCAGCAATACCATAAGCAATACCGGCGATCATCAGCCAGGCTTCTGGTGGCAGCAATGACTTCTTGGCATAGTGTTGGATAAAAGCAATGACAGCCAGCATTGCACAAACGCCCATCATAACCTGGGCAATCGGTTGAAAATTCATATCGAGCATTGAAGCATGATTCTTTATGATCACTTGTTATCAGCATACGCGGGAACGTAAATATTTGACAATTGGTTTTTGCCTTTGTTAACCATTCAGTTGTACAGTGTTGTAAATAAGGAGTATCCAACTATGTCACACTTACTGATTGTCTCATGTGCAGACGAAACTGGCTTGATCGCAAAGGTCACCACTGCCCTGTTCGAGCGCAATCTTAACATCACCTCCAACTGGGAGTTCGTCGATCAGCAGAACAAACGCTTTTTCATGCGCGCAGATTTTGATGGAGATTGTGACATTGAGGGACTACGCACCGACCTTGCGACGAAGCTGCCTAAAGATGCTGACATCACGATCGAGCCTCCCCGCAGGAAGCGCATTGTCCTGATGGGTACAAAGGAATCTCATTGCCTGGGAGACCTATTACTGCGTGCCGACGCCGACGATCTAAACGGTGACATTTTAGGCGTTGTCAGCAACCATGATACTTTACAACCGCTGGTTTCGCGCTTTGATATACCTTATCACTTTGTCTCGCATGAAAATATCGATCGCCGCGCCCATGAAGATATGTTGCATCAAATCTTAGAAGCCTATGACCCGGACTATATTGTGCTGGCAAAGTACATGCGTATTTTATCGCCTGACTTTGTGGCGCAGTATGCGGGCAAAATGATCAATATTCATCATTCATTCCTGCCCGCCTTTATCGGCGCCCACCCTTATAAGCAGGCGTATCAACGTGGTGTAAAGATTATTGGGGCGACAGCGCACTTTGTCACCAATGACCTAGACGAAGGCCCCATCATATCCCAGCAAGTCATCCCGGTTGACCATTCCCACAGCATCAGAGACATGTCTCGCGCTGGCCAAGATGTTGAAAAGATTACCCTGGCCAAAGCCCTGCAACTTGTGTTGGAGGATCGCGTCGTGGTGACCGGCAACAGAACCGTGATTTTTGAGTAGAAAGGGATAGGATGGCAAAAGCCATCCAAACGCCTTAATTACTGTTAGCATTGCCTTTTCTAAGCTTTTCTAGCTCCTCAATGCTGGGAATGTTATGAACTGTTCCATTCATGTCCTCTATCCTTATTATGTCTATATTTTCCAGGTGCAATAATTGCCCTAGATATTCAGGCTTAAATCGACATTTATTTAAAGGATACTCCATGCGACTTCGCCTAAGGTGCCCAATCTCAAGCTCACGAAGACCTGTACATTCTTTTAAAAATCTATAATCAAAAAGATTCTTAGACCCATCATGCGAAACTTGCGACAGGTAATGCTTTATGCACTC
>JBMYXZ010000094.1:0-5422 GCA_049608925.1 Alphaproteobacteria bacterium
CTCTTCTTTTAAGCGTCTTGCCATCTCTTTTGTAGAAGCAACAATAGTTGTTGAAAAATCAATTAGTAAACTTCTTGAATTTGCACCCTTACTAACTCCCTCATGTCCAAAAATTACATCCTCAACTGCGGCAGTAGACGTCACACATAACATCACTATATCACTTTGAGACGCAACATCTGCTGCAGATTTTCCGGATACTCGACCACAAGATTTTTATGACCTGTTTGCCGAGCTGTGCAAAGATCTGACCTTGCGTCAGCCACATGGCTATCACCCTAGATTGTTTATCATGGGCCCTATTGAAGCACGATTACAAAAAGCTGATACTGTTGTTCTTGGCGGATTGAATGAAGGGTCATGGCCACCTATTACATCCACCGATCCCTGGTTGAATCGCCCGATGCGCAGTGAATTCGGCCTCCCACTACCAGAGCGTCGTATTGGCTTATCGGCCCATGACTTCAGCCAGGCCTTCGCAGCCGAGAAAGTTGTTTTAACCCGTGCTATCAAGGTTGGAGGGACGCCCACAGTTCCGTCTCGTTGGCTGATGCGCTTAGACACCGTTCTGCAAGCCAGTGGTGGGTTGAAACTGCAATCAGGAGAGCACTGGCGCGCTTGGTATCATGCCCTTGATCATGCAGACAGTATACAGCCTGCCGAGATGCCAAAGCCATCGCCCGCACTTGCTGACCGTCCAAAGATACTGTCTGTAACTCGTTTGGAATCATTAGCAAGTGATCCATATCAATTCTACGCACAAAAGGTACTTAAAGTATCGCCGCTTGACGGCATCGAACAACCCCTAGACGGCGCCCATAAAGGGACGATAGTCCATGCCATCTTACAGCAGATTAAAGATGATAAGATTGACTTGCATGCTGCTGATGCCTACCTGCAATGTCTTGAGGTAGCACGTGTATTTGCACAGCCCTCTTTATGGTGGATGCGTGTTGAACGCTTGTTGGATTGGTTCGTAACTCATGAGCAGAATCGCCCAAAAAATATTGTCAAAACGGTAACGGAAGTATCAGGCTCCATTCAATTAGATGATATTACGATAACGGCAATTGCTGATCGCATAGATATATATGACAATGGTGCTGTTGATATTATTGACTATAAAACCGGCTTTGTGCCCTCACAACGGGATATGCTGATGGGACGCTCGCTGCAGCTGCCGATGGAAGCCGCAATCCAACTGTGGGGTGGTTTTGAAGGAGTGCCCCATGGCCCCGTTAATGCTTTAAGCTTTTGGAAAGTCACTGGTGGCGAGCCCGCAGGGGAAGAAATGGTCTTAAAAGGCAATCCAGAAGAGCTGGCACAAACTGCTTTACAGCATTGCGAAACACTGATTGAGCAATACCTTGATCCAGATATGGTGTTTGCTGCATCTCCCTTCCCGGGGCCCTATAATGTCTATGGTCAACTATCGAGACTTCAGGAGTGGGCAGCGTGAGTGCATCTTTGGCCACTATCAGACAACGTGAAGCAGCCTATCCAAAATCAAGCGTTTGGGTGAGCGCGTCAGCCGGCACCGGCAAAACCAAAGTCCTAACTGACAGAGTTTTGAATCTGCTATTAGATGGTGCAGCCCCTGAACGTATTTTGTGCTTAACTTTTACTCGTGCTGCAGCAGGGGAAATGTCATTACGCTTGAAGCAACGCTTAAGTCACTGGGTCACTTTATCTGATCATGAGTTGCAGTTCACCCTAGAGGAACTTACCGGTCATGCACCTTCAGAAGATCAACTTTTAAGGGCCAGGCGCTTATTCTCAGAAGTGCTCGATGCGCCAGGGGGTATGAAAATTCAGACGATTCATGCTTTCTGCCAAGCGGTATTGGGCAAGTTTCCACTGGAAGCGCAGCTACCCCCACATCTTAGTGTCATGGATGGTCGCGAAGCCCGTCTGCTGCTGGACCAGACACTGGCCAAAGTGTTGCAGCAGCCAGACCACCGCCAGGCTATCAGCACTCTTTCTGGATATTTCCATGATGATAGCTTCCGCAACATTTTATCAGAGCTTTCGAAAAACTTACTACCTACAAAAGAAGTATTGTTTTTGCAGCTGCAGAAATTCCTGGGCGTTGATGCGTCTCAAACTATGGCGGAGACCTTGGAACATGCTTGCCAGCAACACACCGAGGGATTGCAGTACGTTGCCGAGACACTTTTGGGTGGCAAAAAAACCGATCAGACTCGTGGCAGTCAAATTCAAGCCTGGCTGAAGCTGCCTTTACCCAATCGTATGTACCAGTTCGAGGCCTATACGCAGGCTTATCTGACCAGCGAAGGGGAAATTCGTAAGCGCTTGGTCACCAATGATCTGATAGAGACCTGTGGTGCAGTGCTAGCAGAAGAAGCCGAGCGTGTCCTGAAAGTTAGGGAAAAGCTGAAGGCCCTAAAGATATATGAAATCACCACGCATCTTTATACCCTGGCAGACAAAATCTGCAGTTCTTATCGCACAGTGAAGCGCGATCTTGGACGTTTGGACTATGAAGACCTGATCAACGAGACGGTTAAGCTGCTTGAAACCCCAGATATTGCGCCCTGGGTGCTTTACAAGTTAGACGGTGGTATTGACCATATCTTGGTTGATGAAGCCCAGGATACCAACCCAAAGCAATGGCGCATTATCGGACAGCTAATCGAAGAGTTTTTTGCAGGCTCTGGCGCACGCGAGATTGACCGAACTTTGTTTGTGGTGGGTGACTCCAAGCAATCCATCTACAGCTTTCAAGGGGCAGACCCGCACACCTTCATGGAGATGCGCAGCCATATCAGCCAGACGATCCAAGCCGCGGAAAGCGCTTGGCGCGATGTTGAGCTCGACACTTCTTTCCGGTCGACTAAAGCCGTTTTAGATATGGTGGATACGGTTTTCAAGCATGAGAATGCGCGCCAAGGTGTGGCCCTTCTTCAGGAAGACATTCGACATACATCTTTTAGGCGAGGCCAAGGCGGCTTGGTAGAATCCTGGCCATTGGTTCCTGCGCCAGAAGACGAAGACCAGCCTGGATTTAAACCCTTGCCTGAGACAATATTGGCCCGAGGGATTGCGAAACAGATCCGCCGCTGGCTGGACAATGGGGAAATATTAGCTGCAAAAGGCCGCCCCATCGCACCAGGCGACATCATGCTGTTGGTTCAACGTAGATCTCGCTTTGTCGATATCCTGATCCGAGAATTCAAGCGTGCCGATATCCCAATTGCTGGAAGTGACCGCTTGGTGTTGTCTGATCACTTGGCTGTCCAAGATGTCTTGTCGATGATGCGTTTTGTCCTGCTACCCGAAGACGACCTGAATCTGGCCGCATTGCTGAAAAGCCCTTTGGTCGGATATACCGAGCAGCAGCTGTTCAATGTTGCGCACAATCGTGGCAAGGCTAGCATCTGGCAATGCCTTCCAGAGTCAACGAAAAACTATTTGGAAGATATACGCCAGCAAACTTATTCCATGACACCATACGCCTTTATCAATACTTTGCTGGGCCCCTATGGCGGGCGCAAAGCACTGTCCGGACGCATGGGCCCCGAGGTAGAAGACCCGCTGGAAGAATTGTTGAACGCAGCTTTAGACTTCCAAAAATCTGAAATTCCTAGCCTCCAGGGGTTTTTAAATTGGATCGAGTCTGATGCCCCAGAAGTCAAGCGCGAGGGATTGCGTAATGACGTGCGAATCTTGACTGTTCATGGCTCGAAAGGTCTGCAAGCGCCAATTGTCATTCTGCCAGATATGGTGCGCAAGCCAACCTTGACTGACAATCTCGTCTGGACTCAAGAAGGCAGCTTGCCCATGTGGTTGCCGCCTAAATCTTTGGATATCGCCGAAACTATCGCGATTAAAGATCAACAGAGACGACTGATTGATCAAGAATATCGGCGCTTGTTATACGTTGCCCTAACCAGAGCAGAAGATCGTCTCTATCTTTGTGGGTGGGAGACCAAAAAGGGCCGCGCAGAAGACTGCTGGTATAATCTTACAGATGCAGCGTTGGAATCCCTGGGAACCGAGGTAGCCTTTGATCTTGGGTGGGAAGGCACGGCGAGGCGGTATCACTTGCCACAGGAAGTCCCCGTAACCGCCCAAACACAGGATGATAAGGTAATGCAGGACACCAGGCCAGTGCCTGCATGGCTGGCAACACATCCGCGTCAAGAAGCAGAAGCCCTGCAACTGGTACGTCCCTCCTTTAAGGCAGATGTTTTTGACAATCATGCGGTCCAGCGCGGCGTGTATGCGCACAAGCTGTTGCAATATTTACCTGAAGTAACCCCGGATCAGCGTAGGACAACGGGACTATCAATCCCTTTCACAGCGCTTGAAGACGTGGAAAAGTCGGAGATTATTCAGTCAGTAATAAATATTTTGGAAGACCCCAAGTTAGAAGTCCTATTCGGCAAAAATTCACAGGCAGAAGTGCCCATTATTGGCAAAGTTGGCAATACCGTCGTATCAGGGCAGATTGATCGGCTGGTGGTGACCCCACAAGAAGCCTTGATCGTTGATTACAAGACCCATGCGAAACCCCCGGCCAGCATGGAGGAAGTTCCAGTTGCCTTTCTGCATCAAATGGCGGCCTATAAAGCTGCCCTTAAAAGAATTTATCCGCATCTTGAAATCCAGTGTTATTTATTGTGGACGCAACAACCAAAAATGGTTAACGTATCTTCTTATATAATAGAAAATATTAACCAATAAGTAAAGCTTTTTTAACCAATAGGAAATATTCGGATGTCGTTGATTTTGCAGATTACTCAGCTGGAACACGGAAAAAACTTGCCATTACCTAAATACGGAACTGTCGATGCGGCAGGATTTGACTTAACTGCAGGGATTACTAGAGATTTAGTTATAGAACCTTCAAGGCGCGCCCTGATTCCGACGGGTATATGCATTGCCATTCCCCGCGGATATGAAGGCCAAATCCGCCCTCGATCTGGCTTGTCTTTAAAGCACGGCATTACAGTATTGAATGCACCAGGTACAATTGATGCTGATTATCGCGGAGAAATCCAGGTTGTACTGATCAACCTGTCGGATACACCGTTTACAGTCACCCGCGGCATGCGTGTGGCTCAAATGGTCATTGCCCCCATCAAACAAGTCAGCATTTCATTGGTTGAAGCTCTGCCAAACGATACTGAACGCGGCGCACAAGGCTTTGGATCAACAGGATTGGTTGGGTGATACGGCTCGATGTATCTTCATCATTAGTAATCTTCGGTGATAGTAACATCCGAGCTGTCTGAGGGTTTTTTCCATAAGTATCTGGGAAAATTTTATGATGAAGGGAAAGCCCTACTGTTTCAGAACTGTCTCCGCCCTCTTCCCCGCACTCCGACGCTCCGTGACTTGTTCACGGAGTCCACTCTCAGGTATACTCAGCTGCATAAAAATAAGGCGTATTCTTGAT
>JBMYXZ010000095.1:0-5393 GCA_049608925.1 Alphaproteobacteria bacterium
CAATGGCATGAAGATAACCTTTTGATTTTCAGCACTTGCCATATCCTTTAGGGCATCAACATATTTCTGGGCAATAAAGTAGTTGATAGAGTTTATATTGCCCTCGGCAATGGCTTTTGATACGCGCTCGGTTGCCAGTGCTTCTGCTTCCGCTAGGCGTTCACGTGCCTCAGCTTCTCTGAAGGCGGCTTCCTTCTGGCCTTCTGCTTCCAGTTCGATAGCGCGCTTTTTACCTTCGGCAGCTAGAATTTCAGACTGGCGTTCACCTTCTGCTTCCAGAACCATAGCACGCTTTTCACGCTCTGCCTTCATTTGTCTGGCCATTGAATCTACAAGATCTGCCGGTGGAGCAATATCTTTAATTTCAATACGGGTAACTTTTACGCCCCAAGGATTTGTTGCATCATCAACGACTTCAAGCAACTGAGCATTAATATTTTCGCGTTTAGACAGCAATTCATCAAGATCCATTGAACCCATTACCGTACGAATGTTCGTCATTGTCAGGTTCATGATTGCACGATTCATATTGCGCACTTCATAAGCTGCTTTTACAGGGTCCAAAATCTGATAAAATACGACGCCATCAACCTGCACGCGGGCGTTGTCTCGGGTGATGACGTCTTGTGAGGGAACATCAAATACCGTTTCCATCATATTAATTTTTGCGCCAATGCGATCAATAAGTGGAATGATAATATGCAGGCCAGGCGTTAGAATCCTGGTGTATTTCCCAAAGCGTTCAATAGTGTATTCGAATCCCTGCGGTACTGTTTTAACACCAGAATAGACGATGATCACAGCCAATATAGCAAGAGCAATTCCTAATGTAAGAATATCCATAACATCCTCCTTAAAATTTAGATTAACAATTTTTGAAGTAACAGAGGACCGAGTTTTGATAACTCATTCTGCTTTCATTATTAATATGCCACAATTTATTTAAAATTGCAAGAAATATCAAATTTGTAAGGATGGGATAGAGGGATTTGTATCAAAAGCCATCCAGAGGATCTGAATGGCTTATGATATCATAATATAGGTAGTTTAGTTATTGCGGTTGTTATTACCTCGTGCTGCGTTAAGTTTTATATACAAGCGTATTTTGCACGGTTTTTAGGGCGTCAGAATTATTATTGAGTGTAACTTATCTAGAAGTATCGGTGCACAGGTCATCGCCCGTTAAATCAGTCCTTCTGACTTAAAGGACGTATAGCAGCCATTTCCAATGATGATATGGTCATGGAGATGAATCCCCAAGCGTTCAGATACATCACGTATCTTACGCGTCATATCGATGTCAGCAGGCGAGGGGGTAGGATCGCCACTTGGATGATTATGCACCATGATGAAAGCCGCTGCGCCAATATCCAGTGAACGTTTGACCACCTCTCGTGGGAATATTGGCGTGTAATCGATGGTGCCGGTTTGTTGCACCTCGTCACAGATGATTTGATTTTTGCGATCCAGGAAGATCAAGCGCAGCTGCTCGATCGTTAGATGCTCCATCTGTGCCGCACAATAATTCAACACAGCATCCCAAGAGCTTAATACTGGCCTTTCCATAGCTTGCGAGCGCAAGGATCGGATGCTTACCTGCTGGATGGCTTTTAAGATTGCAACGGCAGCATCGCCCATGCCTTTGATTTTACGCAAGTCTTTAGGCTGCGCGTAAATGACGTTGGTTATAGATCCAAAGGTATTGATCAGTTCTTTGGCTGTTGGCTTAACATCCCCGCGCGGATTAGCTCCAAACAGCAAGAGTTCCAGCAGCTCGTAATCAGCTAAAGCTGATTCTGTGCCGTTCAGAAAGCGTTCCCGCAGGCGTTGTCTGTGGCCATGATAGTGGGGAGATGTCTTGCTCACGAATCCCTAGAAAAAATTATGTTCTTCATCAGGACTGTACACATATGTGGCTTGCTCTTCAACGCGTATGATGTCTCGTTCGTCTTTCTCAACATCATAGGCATTAATCAAGCGCTCTTCGCGCCCTGGCTGAGGATCACGATAGCAATCTGGCCCGCCAATGGTTTCGTAGCAATATAATCGTTTAGGCCGGTGCGCAGGAGACTTGCCAGCCCAGCCATATTCATGAATCTCCTCCGAGGTTAGATAATCCTCGTTCAGGTATTTTTTGCACCCTGATAGCAAAAGGGGAAGGGTAATGATAAGGATTGTGAGGTTATTTTTATTTTTCATTAGTATGGTCCGGGCTTTTTAGCTCTTTTATTTCTTGTGGTGTTAGTGCTGGTGATTCTAACTCAGCAAAGTCTTCCTCTGTATACTCAAGATATTGCTCTGAAATTCCTTTTTCATCTTGATAATAAATTGCTGTAATTAGTTTATCAAGATCAGGCCAGAACTCATGAATTTGAAGCTTCTTAAGAGAGTGCTCAAACTTCTCTTTTTTATCTTCATCATACATTGCTTCGTAAAGCATGACCCTTAAAGACAGGGTCGAATCCACCCCCAGTAAGTGTTTGCTTGTTACGCATGAAAGCTCGCTGTCCGTAACAGATCTGTTGCCAAGCAACAGTGTAATTGAAAGGGAGTGAACCATGGCTTCAAAGTAATTCTCTCTATCTAGTTTATATTTAGCTTTTTCAAGCTCGTTTGTTGCTTGCTTCAGGCCTTGCATCTCATGAAATAGCCCCCTTAGGAAGTTTGCGGCTTTTTTAGAATGCTTTTCCACGAGAGTAATACCATTTGCATAACTGATTGGAATGAATGGCTTAAAGAAGATTTTAAGAGGGTTCCAGTTGCCATGCATTTCAGCTAGTTTCATTGAATCACAATAAACGTTTAATGAGTGAGAATAATAGTAATGAAAATTACTGAGATGCGCGGGTGATTTTTTATATCTTTCTGGCTCCATTGGTAGTGCTTTTCCATAGCGCCAATTCAAATAGGTATGCACACAATTTTCAAAAGCTGTAATGGCTTTTTGATCGTCAGGTTTTTCGATCTCGGGGCAATTGAGAAGTTTTTGGCGTGGTTTACGAGCATCTTCCTGCATTTGTAAAAGCCGCGCATCAAAACTACTCGCGCATACATTACAACTGCCTAACACTACCCCTAAAACGATCAACACCTGTAACATGACATCTCCCTTTATGATCAGACAACAGGAGCCCGGATTTTCTCTCGATACGGCTCGATAATTGCTCTGATATCATAAAACGCCTTGGGACCATCATCCAGAAGTTTTTCAATTTCTTTTTCAGGCAGTGGTTTTGAGAACAAGAATCCCTGGCCCAAAGAGCAGCCAATTTCCTTAATGCAAATATATTCTTCGGGGGTTTCTATGCCTTCAACGATCGTCCTAAGATTCAGGTTGCGCGCCAAAGATTGAATCAACCGAACGGTGTGGAAGGACTTCATGTTCTGGTCAATATGTGTGACAAAGCTGCGGGCAATCTTGATGCAATCGATGGGGAATTCATGCAGCGTGGAAAGTGTTGAATACCCCGTGCCAAAGTCGTCAATGGCAATGTTGATGCCTAGCTCTTTCAGGTCATGCAAGGACCGTTTCAGGCGCTCGGGATATTGAATCAACATAGATTCCGTAATTTCAAATTCAATCAGATTGGGGTTTACCCCAGCTCCGGACATGGCTTTGCGCACCATGGGGATAAAGCCATCGTTTTCAAACTGGCGCGGAGACACGTTAATCGCCCACATCCAGTCATTTACACAGGGGTATGTATGATGCCAGCGCTGGTATAAGTCAAAGACTTGTTCAATAACCCATTGACCCAAGCGCGTGATATGCCCACCTTCTTCAGCTGTTGGAATAAAGTCAGCTGGATAGATCAGTCCGTGTTTTGGATGGTTCCAGCGAATAAGCGCTTCCATGCCGCGGATTTCCCCGGCATGCAGATCAATAATCGGTTGATAGTGCAGTTCCATCTGGCCACTGTCGAGTGCTTTAATCAGGGATGAATGAATCTCGAATGCGGTGGACTGATGTTGCTTCATGTCGGTGGCAAACAGCTCGGAGCGATTTCGGCCATTTTTCTTGGCGTGATGTAGGGCAAGATCAGCATCACGAATAACGTCTTCAGGATTGGTGTACAGATCGGTTTCTGTCACAATACCGATACTGATGCCTACATTTGCAGTCTTGTTTTCCAAATTAATGGGGGATCCAACGTCCTGAATAATACGTGTGGCGAGCTTTTGCACTTCAGCCTTGGTTTGAGCCCCTGGCATTAGCACGATAAATTCATCTCCACCAATGCGCGCAACTGTGTCTTGTTCGCGGCAGCAGGCCCTTAAGCGTTGTGATACTGTTTGCAGAACATCATCGCCGGCTTCGTGGCCAAGGTTGTCATTAATATCCTTAAAGAAATCAAGATCTAGATACAGCAGAGTGTACTTAACCTCGGGGTCCCGCTTGCGCTGCAAGATCAATTGATTGATACGTTCGAACAACAGGGTTCTGTTTACCAACCCTGTTAGGTTGTCATGGAAGGCTTCGTATGCCAGGCGTTCTTCCAGGTTCTTAGACTCTGTCACATCCGCTTGAGCACCCACAAAACGATAAGGCGTGCCGTCGCTGTCTTTTATGGAGACGCCGCGGGCAATCATCCAACGATAATACCCGTTCATATGACGCATGCGGTACTGACAGTGGAAGGTCTCGCTTTTGTCTTCAAGATAGTTCTCAATCGTGATGCGCAACAGTTCAAGATCTTCGGGATGAACGCGATTAAACCACGATAATGGCTTGTTGGTTAAGGTTTCGGCGTTAAAACCAATCATGTTTAGCCATTGCTGCGAGTAATACACGTTGTCATTGCGCAAATCCCAATCAAACAGGCCTTCCCCATTGCTGGAGAAAGCTTTTTCAAAGCGCTGATTCATCCGATGAAGCTTTTCCATGCGACAATTAACGCTGCTGAACATAACCAGCGAGGAAAGGCGGGCTGCTAGATATGTCTCCGCAAATGGTTTCAGGATGATATCGGCCACTTTGCCGCGGATAGTCTCGGGAAGGTCAGGCAAATTCGGGTTGTCTGTAACCACGACAATGATCGCATCATTATCTGTTGCATGCTGAAGGATCTGCTCAGCCATCCCCGTGTCCGAGATAAAGGCAGCATCGATAATCGCAAGGTTAAAAGAATTTTTTTGTGCCCAGGATATGGATTTATCCAGCGCGCTAAAATGCTTTAACGAAACAGGTGTGTCGACGGTTGTTATTGATTTTACAACGCTTTTGTATGGTGCTGCGTCATGGTCGACTAGCAGTATATTCATGTGCCTTCCCCGATGATTAATCTCACCTTTATTGTCTTACAAGAATATTAACACATGGTTTCAAATATTGACACTTGAACAATTTTTTTGCCATCGGTAGAGTCAAGTATGGATAAAAAAGTTCAATCAGA
>JBMYXZ010000096.1:0-5334 GCA_049608925.1 Alphaproteobacteria bacterium
TGGTGGTGAAAGCTGTAGTAGTCGCGCCCAGCGTAGCTGTGGTGCTGGCTTTTCCGCCGCCGCCAATAGCATACAAAGCAAGCTTAAAAGTGTTGCCTGTAGAAGCGGTGAAATTATGTGTGCCTGTCATCAGCTGTGATTTAAAGCTGGTAGGCATTGCTTGAGTGATGGCCATCACAATCTCCTTATATAGTCAGCCATTTCATGATGCCCAGCATCACGAAGTTTCTGACATATTGTAGCACGCTCCTCGCGCATAGCCAAGAGGATGTGCTGTGAAAGCACATAAGTCAACCGATCGCTAAATGCTTGAGCTTGCTGGCGGATTGGCTCAGGCGCGTCATCAGACACATAAATTATCTTGTCTTTAGCCAGTTCTACTATTTGTTCTACAGACAATCCGCCTTTTTTAGATGTCATAACAGACACTTCGCCAGTAGAAACCCCAACATCTACACTAAACATCTTTTTCTTCCTTTTTGTATGTAACGCCTTCTATGTCATGCCTGCCTATTAAAACGGGGTCATGCTTACCATCAATTGGCTCAGGCGGAGCAAGATCGCTTTGCTTTGCAACCATCAAAGCGCCATTAACGATTTTTTGAACCAATGGATCTTCTAGCCTATGGTATCCATATAGTTTTTCATTTTCAGGAACATTGGTATCCAAAAGGCCGGAGCGATGAGCAACTTCTACCTGAATGCCTTTTGCCATAGCTATAGCGCACCAAAATTCTACACAAGCCCTACCAGCTTCGGCAAAGTTTAAATTTTGCTTATAGCTAAAATCAACGCCATAAAAGCTTATTTTTCCTACTTTTTTATAAATAGCAAAGCCAACAGCATAAGCTACTGTGTTGTTAAAATAGGCCCATGTTAGATCCTGAATGACTTCAGCAAGCGGATATTCAACAATATTTGGAACTCTGTCATCTTTTGTGCAAGAGTATATCGGCCCTTTGTATTTTTCTAAAAATTCACGGGCTATACCTGTTTGATTTCCGGCCTTGTCGCCATCCAAAAACCTAGAAACAGGGTCCATCATGAATGTGCGATCCACATGAAAAATAGCGCCAATGCTATTTATTCCCCACACTTCATCGTATTTTTGCGAATTTATACGAGCCAAAACAAAATCAGCAAAGCTGCCACCTAAAGCAACTATTGCAATGCTTTTTCCCTCAAGCTCATTTTTGGTTTTTTTAGATTTTGACATGATGCCCTCCTATTCAAAATCTATGTTTTGCGTATGCGAACAAGGCCCTCCCTATACGCATCAGTGTTTTCAACACCTTCAGCATAGTTTTTCATACGCTGCATTGATTCAGTAAATCTTGCCATGTAAAGCTGAATTATGTCTGTTTCACCCTTCATGAAAGTGTATGCTTCAAGAAGAGAGCCATACAACATAGCATTTGGAGCATTGGTTCCAAGCCAAGTTGTGTTTGCATCAACTATTGATGCGGGACGATAATAATAATGCAATTCTGTAGCGTAATCATTATCTGGTGTTGGTCCTAAAATAAAATTCTCATAATCAAAAGCGGCATAGTATCTGGGAGTTCCGGTGTCAGAAGAATCGGGATTAAAAGTCTGAATAAAGTTCACATCTTTTTGAAGCAAAAACTGCTGATCTCCATTAGAATCAGTGAATTGCAATGAATATGAGGCTAAGTAGTCTGTAGGCATAGAGAGATATTTATTATCTGCATCCATTGTGCCGCTTACATTTTTTCTAAAATAATCTAAATCTGCATTTTTCAGAATGCGCTCTTCTGCATTTCTGATGAAAAAATTGATATTGTTGACGAATGTAGTTTCGTCATTCTCTGTCCAGTCCTGAATGGCCTGTTTTAAAGTAGCATATGTATAGCTCATGATGTGGACACCGTTACATTTCCAACAGATGTTGTGGCCAGAATAGAAGCATCATACTGCAAAGTGGTTAAATTGAAAATGGGATATTCAATTGTAACAGATTGAATGTTCTGCGTGTCTGGGCGCGGATTACGAAGAGCCTCTGCGTCAGGAGAATGCCTGATAGGCTCTAACTGCGGGTGCTTTGGCTCCCACTCATCAGGGCCAACAAGCAATCCATTCCACTCTTTACGCATATCACGCAAGCGATAACGAAAGCCTGACCTGTCAGATATACCGTAAGCATCTTTTCCAGAAGCGAATGCAGGCATTAAGACACCCTATAATATTGCAAGTTAGGCGCAACATTGAAGGACGCTCTATCACGGTCCTCTGCCTGTGCGCGGTCAAATTCTTCGTCATATATAGCTTTTAACAGCTGTATGCGCTCTGGAGCGCGTTTAATAGCTATATAATACGCAAGACCAGCTGCAAGACATGGATAGAACCTAAAAGGCACATCCATAGTGTTAGTAAAGGTGTCAGCATCATCTATCCTTGTAAGGCAATCAAACACCAGAATATCAGTGCTGTTTTCAGGCAGGGGCCAGATTTTAATTACTGGAGTAATTTGCCTATCAATAAAAAACTGCGTAGGGCGCGACTCAGTGGTTTTCGTAGGAATATCGAGATATTCGCTTCTGCTTATCCGATCCATCGAATAGTCTGTTCCAGACCGTCTTACGACCATGGAAAGAACATCAATAACATCAGCCCCAAGGTCATAATCGCCGTCAGATTGAGTGACAGTCTGTGTGCGCTGTGCAATTGTCCACTGATTAAGGCCCCTGTTTGCCCAATCTGCAAACAAAAGGTTCAATGAGCGCTTTGCTGTTTTCAGATCGTATCCAGTGCGGACTTCTAGGCCGCAACGCTCAAATGCTTCTTCTATGTAGTCAGAAACATCAAGTTCAAAGTCTGTAGAGCCTGAAACAGCCATCAACGCCTCCTTTTAAGCGCTTTAACACGCCTTGGCTTGCCTGCTGGCTGCCCTAAACGCTTCTTCTGGCTTATTCTACTACGCTTTTCAGCTGCTGTCATCTCTGACGCAGTTTTTGGAGTTTTCTTGCTAATTCTTTTAGTTGGTCTGCAATAAGGCGTGCCACGCTTTTCACCTTTGCCTCGACCGCAAGCTTTACCCGTGCGAACATCTTTCCATTCCTCTTTAAACCATCTTTTTAAAGCAGCGCCTTTTTTTGTTTTACGAACAGCCATTATGATTGCTCCACGCACCCTTTAGTGCGCTTTCTTCTGCTTCTCATTACAACACCACACCCACGAGCAACAGCAGTTCCGGGTATAGACTTTCCATTAAATTTACGCTTGGGGCGCGTTACAGCGCCGCCATCCGCCATTTTTTTAGCCTTGTTGCCCCAATTAGCAGCACCAACTTTGCGGCACTTAGCTATTGCGCCGCTTGCGTATGCGCTTGGGAACACTTTGTATCTTGCTTTTACTTTTCGATAACAAGCGTCTTTTGCCATTTTTTCTGCCTCCTTCTGAGACTTGTTTGGCCATTTGTGATCTGGTAATCGCCATTACTGAATCCAAAAAACAAAAAGGCCGCCAACAACAGCGAACAACTGTGCAAAAACAACCATTAAAATCATCCAAAGCTTTTGATCAAGCTTGTTTATATCATCCTGCATATGAGCAAGATGATTGTTTTCAATTGTATCTAGGCGGTTGTATATGACCTTAATATCTCCTTTCATGCCGGAGATAAATTGCCATTGCCTTTCCTCTGTATCGCTTTCAGACATTAACACTTCCATCTTCTTCTTGCTTGACGAAGCCTGCTATTTGGATTCTTTGCAGCCTTTGGAAATTTTTTCATCTGACCAGCAGAACGAGCGCAAAAAGACTTACGGCGCTTTGCCGCTGCGCTTCCGGGCTTTACCTTGCCTGTAACAGCTGTTTTAAGCTTAGATCCGGGGTTTGCCTTGCGATACGCGGCAACGCCTTTTCTTGTCATGCCAGCGCCCGCTTTTGTTTTGCGGTAATTTCCACCTTTTCCAGTGGTTCTCCGAATAGGATTTTCTTTTTTGCGCGCCATTATGCCCACTCCTCGTTCTCTATGAGAATAATATCAAAAGCCGCTGTTGCACGAGAATTATTTGTTCTTACACTAGCCCTTACATCAATATCAGTTTTCTCTGGAAGCGCTTGAGGTATGGCAAATTCATAATGATATTCAGAGGATGCAACTTCAAAAGTGTGACCAATGCGAAAAGCTGTTTCACCACCATACCTGACAAACATATCGCCCGTGGCATCGCCGCCTTCTTCAATAGTCATGACACCTTGAATCAAATATCCTGTATAGCCAGCCGGAACAGTGTAAACTGCCATAAGTGTTTGGCCTTTTCCTGCTGTAATTCTGGCAACGATTGTCGCGCCCTTTTTTATGTCAATGTTTCCTACATTTATTGCAGAACCATTATACATATATGCTCTGTAAACACGAATAAATGACTTAGTGGTTGCGTTTCCAGTAGCTGCCGTCAAAGTAACATTTTCAGATATTTCGTTGTAATTAGCATCCAAACCAAAAATAGTGATAATTTTTCCTGCATCTCCTGCATTCGCACGATCTACAGTAAGAGTTCCGGCGCTTGCAAATGATGACCAAGGATAAAGGGTATCATTAATGTCCCAAACGCTACCAGTTGTATTGATAGACATTTGAGGCACAGCACCAAATTTATGAACAGATGAATGGCCCGGAACTTGATTCCGGGCCACCTGAAGCTCAAATGGCTCAGATGTTCCAACTTGTGTTATGGAACGAAAATTAGCCATTACAAACTCCTACGAGTATTCTTTACGCATATAAAGAACAATCGTATATGTGTCGCCTGAAGTATGGCCAACAGTGGTAAACGATACATCACCAGTTTTTCCAGCGCCTGCATTGTTTGTCAGGCCCCCAAAAACAACATAGTCATGATTACCACTCTGGTTTTCTCCAAGCTCAATACAGAATTGATCTGAAGTAGCATCCCAGAGGATTTGAACTTTCATGCCAATGCACTGCCACCAAATTTTTTCGATAGCTACACCAGTGCAAGTTCTCCCTTGAGAGTCTGCTGCCAAAGCACTCACATCAACTTTAACAACGGCAGATTCACCAGTTCCATCAGAGATGTTGGTGAATTTCATAACCGCTTTTTTATCGCCATCAATGAGCGTTTGGGAGGTTACGGCATCAGCCATTTGATCCTCCTATTATTCTACGTCATTATTGGCCATTGCATAGGTCAAAATGCCTGTAAAAGTGCCGCTGGTTGCAGCAGAAGCGCCAACATTACCTGTTACAGTAGTTGCAGCAGCAATACCGCCAGCAACAACTAATGCACCATCAGCTCCTTTTAAAGAACCTTTAGTGTCAGCATCAACTTCGTTAAAAAAACCATC
>JBMYXZ010000097.1:0-5203 GCA_049608925.1 Alphaproteobacteria bacterium
CGTCAATGATTTGCCAGTTTTCTTCAACGTCAGCTGGCTTTAACGAATATGTTCTCATGTTTTTAATCATAACTTCTCATACACCACATTGATATGATAATTGCTCAGTACTTTGGATACATCATTATACGGCTTCTCGTCAACGGAAATCTTCGGAAAAATGCCAAAAAAATGATTTTTTAGGCTGCTTCTTCTTTCTGTTCGGACCTCACAGGCAAGCGCATGGTAAAGGTCGATCCTTGTCCTACCTTACTATCCACGATTATATCACCACCCAGAAGTTCGCATGTTTTCTTGGTAATAGCAAGCCCCAAGCCTGTTCCACCGTATTCGCGGGTGGTGGATGCATCCGCCTGGGTAAAGGCATTAAAGATCTTGCCCATCTGTTCGGCTGTCATGCCAATGCCTGAATCTTTCACGGCAAACACCATAAAGTCATTATCATTGAGGGTCTCGTGTTTGACGTCCAAAATAATATTGCCATTGTGTGTAAACTTGGCGGCGTTTGAAAGCATATTCAGCAGATTCTGGCGTATTTTCATTTCATCTGAATGGACTGTGTTCAAGTTTTCATCCAAATTGATTTCAAAGCGGTTGTTGCCTTTACCCATCAAAGGTGACACTAAGTTCGTCACATCATTAACCAGCGTTGGTAGCTGAAAGTCCTGCAGGTGCAGTATCATCTTGCCGGCTTCAATCTTTGAAAGATCTAGGACCTCGTTAATCAATTGCAGCAAATGTTTTGCCGAGCGAACGATTTTTTCCAGATCAGGAATGAAATCTTTTGGTTTCAGATCAGGTGCTTCCTCGATTAAAATCTCAGAATAGCCAATGATCGCATTTAATGGTGTTCTTAGTTCATGACTCATGTTGGCTAGGAATTGCGATTTTGTTTTGTTGGCCGAATCAGATTCTTTGCGTGCGTCTTCTAGCTCAACGTTGGTTGCTTCCAGCTCCAGCGTCCGTTCCTCAATGGTTTTATATATTTCTTTCAATTGATGCGTCATGGTATTAAACGCCGTTGCCATAACACCAAATTCGTCACGCTTTTCTACAGGAATTGTATGATTCAAATCCCCGCCAGCCATCTTGCGCATGATTCTTGTCATATTTTGCAAAGGAGTTGTGATGAATATCGTCAGCGCCAGATATACCGTCCCCATGGTAGTCAATAAAAGGACCAGCAGCACTTTCAGTACAAAGATGATTTCTTCGCGCTCCTCCTGGATTAGGCTGTCTTGCGACAACACAACTTGCAGCTCGCCCAGAATATGTTCCTCAGCATCGTCAGTATAATAGACAATAGGGGCAAAAAACTTTTTGTCGTTAGGATTAATCTTCTTACCATGTCCGGCGATCACCTTGCCATCTCTGTCAATAATTTTTGACTGACGAAAGTCCGGGTCTTGCTGCAAGGCTTTTGCCATAGATTTGACGTTATCCAGGTTTAAGTCCCATAAAGGTTGCGCTAGGGCACGCGCCTGCATCTCGGTTATCAGTGTGCCACGGTGCAATAAGCGCTGAACATCCCGCATATGCGCGTCATACGTCATCCACGCCATGGATAGGAACATTATGATGGTCACAACGATCGACAATGAGACGATCATTCTGACTTTCACACTAGACTGTCTTCTAAAGATTTGATCCACGTGATACCTCCGTATATGATTATACTATTGATATTGATGCAGATCTAGATAATAAGTAATAAGTCTTACTGATTGCTGAAAAGGAGCCCCAGATTGCTTGCTAGAGTTATAACGTGCCTGTTTCTATTGACATTTTGTCACGCCAGGGCAGCGTCAGACGAACTTTATATATATATTTGGTATGATTTTATTCCTGATTTTGTCATTGAAGAGTTTGAGCAAGAGTTTGGCAAAAAAGTCTATGTTGATTTTTATGATAGCAATCAATCATTAGAAGCGCAGCTATTGACCAAAAAATCAGGGTATGACCTGGTGTTTCCAAGTGCTTTCCCTTATTTTGCCCGTCAGATAAAACGCGGGCTATACCTGCCGTTGGACCGATCAAAGCTTCCAAACCTAAAACATATGGATCCCGATATCTTAGAGGTGATGAGCCAGGCAGATCCCGATAACCAATATGGGTTGCCATATTTCTGGGGTGTGACAGGTATCGGGTACAATATTGATATGGTCAAGCGGCTGGTGCCAAACGCCCCGCTGGACAGTTGGGCAATGCTGTATGATCCTGACATTGTGTCCAAGCTTGCGCCTTGTGGGGTTTATTTTCTGGACGAGGCGTCGGATCTGTTTACCACGGCTTTGATCTATATGGGAAAGGACCCACACAACCATACAGAACAAGACATTGCCGAAGCGTTCGAGTTGTTACGCAAGGTGCGTCCGTTTGCGACTCGCTTTGATGTTCATCAGGCGCCTTCTAGCCTTGCAAATGGTGAAGTATGTGTTGCACAGAATTGGTCAGGGGATATAGCGCGTGGACGCCAAAGTGCGATAGAGGCAGGAACAGGGAATAACATCGGGTTTATCATGCCAAAAGAAGGGGTGCCCATCTGGATAGATGTGGTAGCCATACCGCGTGATGCAAGGCATCCCGACACGGCACATTTGTTCTTAAACTTCCTAATGCGTCCAGACATTATGGCGCGCATTACCAATGAAACCGAGTTCGCAACGGCGAATCTGGCAGCGATGTCCTTAATTGAGGAAGACATACGTAACAATGAAATTGTCTACCCTCCAAAAGATGTGCTGGACAGAGCCTTCGTCAGTACGGTTAAATCGCGCGAGCAAGAGCGCAAGCTGAACCGGATGATATTGAAACTGAAGACCAAAGAAGGGGTGCCCATGAGTGCAAAACCTCAATATATTTACAAGATAGCCAACGCGGAATTTTGGCAACAGTTACAAGATATTGGAAGCTCGCCAGGGGCTGGTATTGATATTCGAGATGGGTACATACATATTTCTACGGCACATCAACTGCCTAGGATAATGGATAAATATTATGCCAATGAAGCCGATGTGCTTTTGCTAAAAATTGCTACGGAAAATATTGCTGAAGATACAAAATGGGAGCAAGCCAATAATGGCAAAACCTACCCCCATCTGTTTCGTCAGATCAGGGTAGGTGATGTTGTACAAGTGATCCAGCTGTCAGATGATTCACAAGAAAGAGCCAGCCAGATTAAGAAGCTTAAAGCTTAGATGTCATTACATGCCCTGGTCCTTGAGTTCCGCTTCTGCTTCTGCTCTTTCCTTGGCCTCCGCTTGCCTCTTTTGGTTCGGAAGAAAGCTCCTTAGATCTTTTTTTGTACGCCTGGGAGATTTTTTTTTTGATTGTTGATTGGTATCCTTTTGGATTTAAAACAAGAGCCTTGCATCTCATAATTCTCAATTTATGGTGCATCTGCAGATAGGCTATGATACTGGGGCATCGTCCTGCCCAGAACATCAGAGTGTTGAACTCTGGGTTGACCTTTAACCACTCGTATACAATTCCACTGAAGAAATCGACATTGGGATATAGCTTTTTCTTTACGCCTGGTTGCATATTTCTGACATCCAAAACATAGTTTTGTAATGCAAAAGCTGTTTCTTTTAGAGGGGCGTAATTTCTTCCGCAATTTTGGTTTTGCATTTCCATCAGCATGGCATTCATTTCTGTGGCACGTGGGTCCGTTACGGCGTAAACAGGGTGACCAAAGCCCATTAATATTTTATTCTCTTTTGCATATGATTCGGCTTTTTCTGCTAAAGTGCTACCTCTGTATTTATGGATTGCCCAGAACTGCTTAATAACTTCAAAGTTTGCGCCCCCATGCAACGGTCTTCCAAGAGCTTCTACAGCTGATCCAAGAGATTGGTTGAACCCTGCACCGGCTGATTGCGCGCTGAGACCCTCAAAAGTGGAATGCGGTGTTCCGTGATGAATGTGTAAAATCAGTATCTTTTGCAATACTTCCAGCTTCTTTTGTGCATTCACCTCAAGATAATCTTCGCCAAACATAGCGACTGCAAAAGATTCAACCAGTGGTGCGCCTTTTTTAAATACTATCTTACTAGGGTCTTTGCCCGTTTTTAACCTGTGAAGAGCACTGACGATTTGTACGCTCGCAATGTAGAAGGTCATGGGATTTTTATAGTCAGCTTCTGTAAGCTTGTTGTATTTAGGGTTGCTGAATTGCCTAAGGCAATCGGCTAGTATACTCATCGGTGAGTCACCTTCTCCTAAATGAAATTTCATTCTTTTTATCAGGGCTATGCTTAGTGTCTCTTGGCGCCATTGTAATTCCGGAATATCCCATATTAATTTCAAGGCCTCTTCAAGTTTCCACTTAACTAGGTCTTTTATGGGAACCCCGCAAATTTCCAGCTCGCCTTCTTTTGTCAACTTGGTTGTGATTAATCTGGGGTCAGGGAGCAAGGTTGGGCATATATTTCTTAAGCCAGGGGCGTGAACCACAGCTCCCTCAGGTACTTGAATTACAGGCTGCCCTTGGATATTTCTTATATATGTTGTGGTAAAAGTCATCGTACCTTCTTCAGATGCGAAAGAACTCGAAATATTTAAAACCACCGCTATTAGAACCATTAAAACCCGCATAAAAACCCCTGTATATTATTATTTTCCCAATATCGTGAAGAAATTCCAGGCCTGCGTCAATAGCCGATTTTCCGTAAATTTTGCGCCTTAACGAATTTGTTCTTCTAAATGTGCTACAATTAAGATAGTATGCGCTAGACTTTGAACTCTAGAAAACGTAGGAAGGAGAGTGATTCCAACGTGGAAGTAATGGTACGTGATAATGATGTCGATCGCGCCTTAAGGAACTTGAAGAAGAAACTTCAGCGAGAAGGCGTATTTCGTAAGATGAAAAACGATCGCTATTTCGAGAAGCCTTCTGAAAAGAAAGCGCGCGAAAAGCAAGAAGCGCGCCGCCGTTTTCGTAAGCAGCTACGCAAGCGCTTTGAACGCGAGGGCTATTAAAGCAAAGATCGTATTCGATCGAAAAAGAAAAGGCTGCAGTTTTGCAGCCTTTTTTAATGCTTGAAGAGATGTAGGATAGTTGTTTTGAATATGAAGCTTTTTTTAGGACTTGGACAGCCCCCCATACTCCGACTTTCCGCGGCTTGACCCATAAGTGTCCGGAATAAATTGGGGTGGTGAGCTGAGAGCATATATCAACCATAGGGTTCAGGATACTATTAGT
>JBMYXZ010000098.1:0-5137 GCA_049608925.1 Alphaproteobacteria bacterium
GTAAACCCCGGCAAGGCCGCGCAGCGGCTCAGGGGGCCGAAGGCGCACAGTTCGGGTGGGGCAGGGTGTCTTGACGCCCTGTGCCACCTGGACACCAAGAGAAACAGCGCAAAAAGAAACCCCGCCGAAGCGGGGCATAGTTTGTTCATTTCTCGCTGTGAAAAATGGGATGGGTCATATAATCACGTCGGGGCAGAAGTGGCAAGCTTCAGATGCCAGTGTAGGGGCGATTTGACCGCCTCAAAACAGAAACACGATCAACGCAAGAGCAAGCTCGACGCTCTCCATCGCGGATGATCAATTCCAGAAAAGGTGCGGATCGTTGAAAGCTGAACGTCTTCAAAGCGGCAAAATAAAACTCTCAGGAAACGTCTGGTTTGATGTTTTCCCGGAAGCTGCATTGATAGGGTGGATCCAATTCTATGATCGAATGTTCAAGGATTATGGACACCCTGGGTATAAAAGAGCTGCGGATGCCCTGAAGGCTTTGCCAGCTTCCAGCAAGGGGCCGAGTGATGGGCAAGCTACATTGTGATCACCGCGTAGTGCTAAGAGACTCAGAAGACAGAATAACTGATGATCGCCCATACAAGAATTTCGCGGCGGCAAAGCCGGTGTTCGATACGCTTTCTCAGTCAGTACCCAAGGGCTATGAGCTAACGCTACAACACGGTGCAAGGATCATTTATCGCGCTGACCCGACACGGGGATAATTTGGATTATGTAACATTAATAGGAGAATTGTCACTTAAATTATTACAACCAGTTGCGCTTAGATGCGATAGCGATTGCTGTTGTTATTTTTTTGCAGCCCAGCTTCCTTTTCAAAGATTTAACCCAACTATTTGCGGTACTCCTACTGACACTCAATGCTTTTTCTATGTCCTCAATGGAATAGTCATCACTGAGCATTTTTAACGTGGTGAGTTCATTTTTCGTCAACGTGTTTGAGTTAGCAAAATTCTCACGATAAAAATCCAATCTATCGGATAAGATGGTCATTTCATCGTCCGTAATTTCTCTATCATTACGGGCAACGGCCAAAAAAGAACGCCCCCTCACCCCTTCTTTTCTTGATAGAGTTGCACCATAGTTTAGATCGAACTTCCGAGCTTTTTTTAGAAGACCGAAAATATCAGGTATCTTAACCTCACTCCATCGATAATTACCAGGTTTAGCCATACTATAAGTAACCGTAGGATCTTGCGCGACAAGAAATTCAGCAGCATATTTATCCTGCCATTCTTGCGGATAAGTACAGTCAAGATACTCAGGCCCCGTTGTTCTATAATTGTAGGCCACTAAATACCCCATATTTCCAATCAATGAGAGCATTTTTGTCTCAGTTTGGTAGTTTGGAATTTGATTAACCGAAATCTTATCCATTTCAACGCCTTGAAGATAGAGGTTGCACTTTAGTTTAGGTCCAAACCACACATTACATCAATATAAAAGTACATAATTTCATAAGAAAATCGTTTTCTCATTGGCAGAGTATCATAAGCGTGTATCTCGGCTGAAAAATATTACCGCCAGGAGTCCTAAAGGTGCCTAAAATAACAGAAATCAAGATTATCGACTGTTTCGGTCAGAAACATCATAACTTCATGTTAATCAATCAATTTTTTGAGCTTCGCAAAGAGGTTTTTGTTAAAAAGCTTGGATGGACGCTGGATACGTTCAGAGATCTAGAATTTGATCAGTATGACACCTTTTTGAGTAGATACATTATTGCGACAGAAAATGACAAAGTGGTTGGAGGTGCCCGTATATTACAAACGAACCAAAAAATGCCATCATGCCGTGGTGCTCGACCATACAGTTATATGATAAAGGATTCTCATGACGGGATGTTAACAGGTCTACCAGCCAATCTTTGCTATGTCACTCCACCTGTTTCCTCAGATATTTGGGAAATTACACGCCTGTGTTCAGTGAGTAATGGTGTAGCGCCAAATCTCATTATGGACAAATGTATCGATTATCTTTCAAGCCAAAAAGCAAAAGAAGCCTTGTTCATATGTACTCCAGCAGGTGTTCGGTATGCACGTCGATCTGGGCGGAAAGTGACTGAACTTGGGCCAATTTACGAAAATGAAAGTGGAAAATTTCAAGCAATTTCGTTCGTTCTGGATGGAGAAAGCAGCAATGACTGAAATAGTTATCACTCCATGCATCACTACTAAAGTACCCGACATAGAACTAAGCGCATCCCCCCCTAAAGATCGAAGTACAGGCGTACCAATCAAACATTTCGGAGACGATGTAAAAGTGGCAGCATCATTGATCCTATGGCCCGATGGCACTTTATCCATCCGAATAAATGCCGAAAATCGGATATTTGAGCAGATCAGTCCTACCACTTTTCCTTGTCCAGAATAAATCGTTGATATCTCTGAGCTGTATTATTGACTTCCTCTTTTACGACCTGCTGTTGCTGTTCCACACATATAAACCAACCCTGGGCGTCCCGAAAGTACGCTTCAAACTCCATACTGAACTCCTGGCTAAATGCCCTCGCTGCCGCTTCCGATGTGACGGGCGGGGGCACGGGAGGCAGACAGGAACCCCACGCGGGTTCAGTAATCCCCATGATGTACAAGTAAAATAACGCCATACCGTGGTATCTGACACTGAACCGTAATGATTTACGGAAAAAACGCCGCACAAATATCATTGGGCCTCCCCCTGACAGTCCTGCTCTGCCTGAGCCTGTCGCTGACGCTCCTCCAAGCCAATCAATCCGCCTATGATATTAAGCTGCCCTGCATAGTGCTTGCGCGTCATCGCGACCAGTGTTCCGCCTGGACTGAACACTGGTCGTACCGGATGGTCACGATTTGCGGCAATGAGAATGATACAGAGGGCTGCATTTAACTCCCCCATGGCCTCGATGGCTTTCACCCATGCGGAATGATTAACCCCCATATGAGTGGCACAATCATAGGCTGCGATTATAAAATCATGATGTGTTGGCGTCTTGCGCGTTTTCAACGATGCGTGCACATAGAGCTTCATATCGTGATCGCAAAGATCGTAGAGGCGCAAAGGTGTCAAAGCACCGGAAAATTTCTGCTTGCACAACTCCCGATCCCAAACAGGCTTATTTTCTAAGCATTCTTTTGATGTGCCTTTAGGCACATCATTCCTTAATTGAATGTCGGGCTGTAAGCCCGTGCATGTTTTTTTTACTTCATCGCTCGCGTTACAATACAAAGATTCTTCTTGTGTTGTATCTTGTATATAAGACCGGACATTTAGGTCCCGTTGACCGGACATTTTTTTACATGATGAAAGCAATAACAGCAACTTATCCACAAGCGTTTGTGCCGTCTCACAATGCCCTGAAACGATCTCTAGGGATTGCTTGCGCAGATTCTCAGGACCAGGCCATGTGGAGATCTCCTCAAGGGCTTGCTGTGTTGCTTTGTCATTTCCAGATCCAAGAACCTGCACCTCACTGATAATACTGTAAGCGCGGCCTTTCAGATGACTGCGGCGGCGCACAAGCGCCTCTTTCTGCTTTGCCTCAGTACGATGAATGTCCCGTATGGCCTTTAAGCGAGGGATCAGATCAATCAGCGGGGTGAACACAATGCCAAGCCCGCCTGAGCGCGATCTACCGCCATTAGCCGCTACGCGCTTCTCTACTAGGCCGAGTTTTAGAAATGCCTCTTCATCGCGCCGGATCTGGCGCTCTGTCTTGCCCAGAAGTAAAGCAAGCTGTGTCTGTTGTTTATAACATACCGGCTCTACGTCCCCTCGAACCCAATCCTGCGGACGTGTCTGATCCATCATCGCAAGCAGCGTCATCAACCTGCCCGCACTCATTCCGATCTGTGATCTGAGTTCACGCAGGATGCTTTCCACATTGCCCCGCTGCATATTGCCGGGAAGCACGGCATATCTTTCCTGTTCACCCGTTACGGGTGCTTCATATTGTTGTGCTTGAATAAGCATAGTCTCTCTGTCCTCTGTGTTGAGGCAGGGTACATTTTGACAAGGTGCAAAAAACTATTCGCATAAATGCGTTTTTTGTCTTGTTTCGATGTAAGGGAAATGCTAAAAAATCGGTGCAAACTGATTTCTTTGCATTCCCTCGCTTGGTTCGCCCTGCGGGGTTTTGCTTTTTTAAGGGGTCTGCTTTGGCCTCTACGTTAATATCTTTGTTTTGCAGAAACACTATAGACAAAGCCTGAGTCGCGCAATTCTTGTTATTTGAACCGCACAACTCCGCCACATCTTGTGTACAAGCCAATCCCATTTATGCTCTCAGTAACGTACGATTGCAAAATCAGACTGGCCCAGCATATCCGTCCATTCAATTGCTGAAGCCCGGATTCTCAGGTGTCCCTCCCTTGGAGTTCCTGCACAGGATGGATTGCCTAAACCGAACTTGGAAGGTGCTAAAGCTAAACTTCCATGTGTCCAGTAATAGTCACCTTGTGGGTTGTATCGTCCCAATTTTGACCGCTCAATTTCAGTACAGTCCCCATCGTCGTTTACACGGCGTGTATAGTCGATTTGCCAGACACGAATGGTCTGAATAGCTTCGAATGCATCCTTTGGTGTAAGAATGCCGATTTGCTCCTGAATTTGGATAACTTCAGCTTCTCTGCCTTCAGAGTTCGGATTATTGCCGACCGTAAACACCCCATCAACTTTTCTTTCAACTGACATACTTGCAGTGTGGAACCAGTCTTGGGGCATGGCTTCTTCCGGGGTGTATGCAGCTCCCATTGGGCAATTCCATGCCTGAACAGGCGGCTCAAATGGTGGCGCAATTCGAGCCAGAAAAACTGCTTTGGGATGAACGCAGGAAGGACCGGGCCATCCTCCTGGCAGGCAAAGAAGGATGTAGCAATCAACCGGTGCCTGCTGTGCTTGAACAGGAGTGGATGTGCTGGCGGTCAGCGCAAGCCCTGCAATGGCTGCATTTAGGAATCTATGCCCCATTACACTCAAATCCCTACCTAACGTAATAAATCGCATTGAGTTTCCTTTTTGGGGGTGATGCCCGCCCTATAGTTCAGCTTGTTCATGCTGCTTTAAAAGCCCGGAGGGGTATACTCCGGGCTGTGTGGTAGCCTCGTGTATAAACCTACCAGTGGCTTTTATCGTCCTGCCCGTTGTTGCG
>JBMYXZ010000099.1:0-5043 GCA_049608925.1 Alphaproteobacteria bacterium
CGCTGTTAATTGTAACTGTATTGGCAATACCATCTGCGGCACCCAGGAAAGCACCGGGTGTTTCTATGAGGTTTTGAAAGCCAAAATAATGTGAAAGTCCAAGATTGCTGCCTGTCATCGTTTCCTGTGCTTCAGGCGCTGTTGACTCGCTGACCATGACAATGCCATGGTTTGCATTGGTGGCTGTAAGCTGGAATTCTCCGTTTGCCGTAAAGGCCGCAGATGCATTTGTCATACCATTGATAGCTGTCCTAAGGCCGTCATGGTTGACGATCAAAGATAGATCAATGGTTAGAGTTTCAATTATGGTGCCTTCTGATCCTGCTGTGTTGTCTATAACAGCAACCCGCACATTTCCTGTTCCAGTAAAAGCGGTAGCGCCCGCAAGGCCCGTGCGTGAGCCTGTCATCGAGTTTGGTGGGGCAGAGGAAACACCCCTGTTTGAGACAGCATTTACTTGGTCACGGAAGACTTCTGTAAAGCGATCAAGGGCTTCCTGATACCCGACACATAAATCTTCCACGACCTTGCGGTTAGCCTGGATACTGCCACCAACCATGCTGGTGATATCCACGCCATTTACCATAATCGGGTTGGATGTCATACCAGGGCTTAAGTTCGTCGTTTCATTAAAGGTGACGATTTCTGCCCTGGTTGTATCTAACAAGTTTGTTTTACCCGGAATCCTGATTGATACTGTATCGTCAGAATTTGTATATTTCCTGGCACCAATCAGTTCGGTAAGGGCTGAAATGTTTTTATCCCTTATATCCACCAGGTCCGCTGTGGGGTTGCCTGTACCATTGGCGAAGCTGATGGCGCTATTATTGCCTTCCAACAGCTTTAGAAGGTCATTCACGCGGCCAACGTCTTCGGCGATTTTATGCTCGAACCTGTTGCGAAAATCCTTAATTTTCTTGGCGGTATCCTGAATAAAGTCCGCGACGCGCGCGGCTGACTTGACAAAGTTCTGCCTGGTCGTTGCATCTTCGGGCTTCAAAGTCATCTGCTGCAAAGCCTTCTTGAACTCGGTCAGCCTGACATTCAGGTTGTTGTTTTTCATGGGGTGGCCCAAATCAGTATCTAATTCCTGCAGGGCATTAAACATATTTCCATAGTATCCGTCAGAGGCAAGACTTTCCCAATATATCTCGCGCTGGGCAGGATCTACCTTTGACACCACGTCTTCCAGGATAAGGCCAGCACTGTGTCCGTTGATGACGTTGTTGCGATAGACCAATTCCTTTTGCGTATAGCCATCAAGGTTAGACTTAGTGATGTTTTCACCAATAATCTTCATTTCACTGCTGGCGCGGTGCAGTGCGCTGGTCGCGGTTTTAACGGCTGCTGAGGTGTCACCGACGAATGTCATTTTGCCATCTCCCTACAAATACGTATTTACTGTTACTGGCGTGACGCGCAGGTTGGTGCTTTCATGCATCTTACCAGTGGCTGTATATCCGGTGACAGGCTTTTGCTCCGGCACGGCTTTTTCCATGATTTTCTCGATAAATCGTTTGGCCACATTCCGATGCAGGCGTATCACGCGCTCATTTTCTTCTGCTTTGTCTGTAAGCTTGCCAATTGCATCATACAACTTGTTGCGAACAGATAGAGGCATCTCTTGCAGGTGTGGAGATATTTTATCCAGCTGCAAGATATATCGATCTGAAAGCCTTTGCTTGCGAGCAGACAGCTCAGCCGCTTTTTCCATTTGGTGATTGTCCAACATGACAATCTCTTCTTCTAGGACAGCAGTAAGATCATGCACGAGTGTCAAGAAGTCTTGCAGCTTCATCTTTGCCTCCTGTTATTTGTTTGCCGTACCCTTCAACCAATTCGCTTTTGATCGAGTCTTTAATGCAATCCATAAAGCCGGTCTTTCCCATTTCTTCGCCAATAGCTTTGGTCAAAAAGTGACGGAAAAGTTTTTCTCCGTGACCACCACCGCCGATGCCATCGGTTTTCAGGCCATCCATCATGGGGGCCAGCATCGAGCCAATAAACAACCCGGCAAACTTTTGGGCTGCATCATCCGCATCCTTTTGAATGCCTTTTGGAATATCAGCTTTGGCTGAATATAGAGCCATTGGCGCGATTGAATCTGATACGATCGTGTTCATTACAGCACCTCGATTTCTGCTTGCAGAGCCCCTGCTGCTTTAATGGCGCGCAGGATAGTTATCATATCACCAGGCCCAACACCCATCGCATTCAGGGCATTGACCAGTTCTTGCAGGCTGACAGAAGATGGCAGCACCATCAGTTTGTTATCAGCGTTGTCATCAATCAGGACATCTGTACGATCGACGACTTTTGTATCACCAGTATTAGAAAACGGATTAGGCTGAGATACTTGTGGCATCTCGGTAATCCGAATCGTCAAGTTCCCATGGCTGATCGCAACTGGGCTGATGCGGACGCTTTCGCCCATCACGATTACGCCATTTTGCGCATCAATCAGCACACGGGCAATTTGATCAGGGCTGACGCGTAGTTGTTCGATCTGAGACATATAGTCCATCAGCTTGTTATGAAAGCGGGCAGGTATCGCCAAATTAATGGTTGATGGATCCAGCGGTACTGCCGCTTCTTCCTTAGAGTAGGCATTAATTGCATCGCTGATGCGTTTGGCTGTTGTAAAGTCAGGATTGCGTAGAGCAAGACGCAGCATTTTTTGCCCACTTAGTTCGTAACCGATTTCGCGCTCGATGATTGCTCCGTTGGCGATGCGGCCGCTAGTTGGTACGCCCTTGGTAACAGACGTGCCCTTGCCAGCTTCGGCAAAGCCGCCGGTTGCAACGGGGCCTTGGGCGACGGCATATACTTCACCATCTGCACCCATCATCGGCGTGACCAACAAGGTGCCGCCACGTAGATCTTTTGCCGATCCGATTGAAGATACGCTGACATCAATGCGTGACCCCTGTCGAGAAAATGGGGGCAGGTCTGCGGTTACCATTACGGCGGCGACGTTATTGCTGTTGACGTTTTTATCACGGATATTAACGCCTAAGCGCTCTAACATGCCGATTAAACTTTCTTGGGTGAAAGGCGACGTGGTAAGTGTGTCACCTGTTTTATTCAGACCTACAACCAAGCCGTAACCAATAAGCTGGTTATCGCGAACGCCTTCGAATTGAACAATGTCCTTAATGCGCACACCCATACGAGAAGATGGTTGCGCCAGCAGGGTAGAAGATGACATACAAATCATCAACCCCAGGGCAATCGCTTTTTTTATCTCTCTTAGGCGCGGTAGTATCATTTTTTTACGCATTTTTATTTCCTTCACCCAGATACTTGCGAGAATCATGCCAAGTTAGATTTTTGAGGTGAAAAAATATGCATTATTGTTCTGGGACGCGAGATAAGCTAGTATATAAAATCAGCAAGGGAGCACCATCTGCATGGTAAAAATAGAGTCAACAAGACCAGGAAGTACATCATCAATCAAAAAGGCGAAGGGTAAGGCGTCCACGTCTTCTTTTTCAGCATCAGTTGGTGGGGCCAGTTCTGCAGACGCGCCTTCTATGACGTCTCCGGTTAGTGCGACACAAGCCATGGTTATGTTGCAAGAAGTCGATGCGATTACGCTGGCCAGCGAACGCGGTAAGAAGCTGCTGAACTATCTGCAAGCATTGCAATTACAGCTGTTTGATGATGAAGTGAACTCGAAGACTTTGCATGATCTGGCCCTAATGGCGCGGGATAAAATCGATGACTGTCAAGATCCCGCTCTGCAGGACATTCTCGAGCGCATTGAACAGCGGGTGTGTGTGGAACTAGCAAAACGCCAGATGATATAAGGGCCCTGCGAAAATATCGCAAGGCCCAGATGAGTGGTTTCGTTTTGTAGATTACTGTTTGATATTGCAATTATCCTTATCTGGGTGTGCTTTAAGGTACTATTTTACAGATTCTTAGTCATAGCTTTTTGACTCTTCTATCCGTACTATATCCATTGCCATCGCCACCAAGAAGTCCAGATTTCGCTCAAGGCCTTCATTTGCTTTGTAAGACTTTCCATAGAAAGTATTGGCCAGTGAAAGGGTGGGTTTTAAGGTCACAGTTGCAACGTTAGGCTCACCTGCGAAGATTTTATTTTTATTTTCTTCGCCGTATTTTCCATTCGCGGCAAATATAACATACTCCATTTCTTCTTTAGCTTGTTTGAAAGATTTCATAGCTGAAGGTAAGTTTGTACCGTTTGATTCAATGACGGTTAGAGCTGAGCTTGCTTGGAGTACTTGAGGAGCTGCCCACAAATATAATTCCCTGCTATTTTTTGGGAGCTCTAGGGGTAGGCCACTTAGATTAATTCCAATGGATTTGATTAGACTAACCAGTTCGTTGTGGTCCGAAATTTTTGTTGGAACAGTCTCATTAACCAGAAAAGCAGTGATGGAATTGTTTTGACGAATAAGATTCTCAACCCATTTAAGAGCCAGTAAAACGTTTAATCCATTCATAGGAGGAAGTTGAACGATAACCCGAGGAGACTTTTTAAGAGCCTCAATATCGTATGGTGTCTCGTAGCATAGGCTAACGTTGCCAGGATTTATCCTCAGATTTATAAGTTGAATATTGATTTCGTTGATATCACGCCTACTTTCCCTAAGCCCAGCGGCCAAAGACCTGACGGCATTTTGATGGTCTTTCCAGGTGTGTTTAAACGTTCCCTTTACTCGCTTAACGAAATCGGATGGGCGTGATATGTCTTGTTCTTTATATTGATCCCCCTCAATAATTTTGAACAACTGGCTTACGAATTCAATTTCAGCTTGTGGGACAGTTTGATCTGTGGCGAACAATGTTTGCGACACAAACGTGAATGTCAAAACTAATAGTAATGATTGTATTTTCATGGGATTTCCGATTTTTTTTGTTATTCTTTTCAACTAATATGAATGCTTGAGTGTTGTCAACCCCTGCAGGGTATTCTCGAGCGCATTGAACAGCGGGTGTGTGTGGAACTAGCGAAACGCCAGATGATGTAAGGGCCCCGCGAATATATATCGCAAGGCCCAGATGAGTGGTTTC
>JBMYXZ010000100.1:0-4974 GCA_049608925.1 Alphaproteobacteria bacterium
GGACTCCGTGAACAAGTAACGGAGCGTCGGAGTGTGGGGTAGAGAGCTGAGAAAGCCCTAAAACTGCAAGCTCTTCCATCTAGTATAATTTATTCCGGACACTTACCCCCTCAACCGCCGTGTCCATTCTGGCTGATCCCTTCCCTGCCCTTGCTGTAACCTAGTGGCAAAGCGCATCGCGAGATTTTTATCGTGTAGTTGTTCCTGGGCTATTACAAAGGCCCTGACATCGGCGGTCCAGTGCTGCGGATGCTTTAGCAAGTACTGCAGCACCAGCCGCACTTGCTCTGTATCTGGTGAAGCAGCGTAGTATAAGGTTACAAGATCTCCCAGCAATCGAGACTCCCCTTTATATGACTCCAATTCAGTAAAGCACTTGACCAGCTGATCATAGTCATATTCCACAAGAGACGTCACCTGGCCATCCATATCTCCAGCATGATGCAATTGCAGCACGCGCCAGCGATACAGGGCATCTGACTTGAATGAGTCAGGAACGGGAGAGAAATCTTCTAGCTGCCAATCCATATTGGAATAGTTCCAATGCAGACCAGCCAGCAACATAAACAGGCTAGCGACCCAAGCAATCATACTTCACCTGCAGGACACACAAAAAGCTGATCATTACACCATAGACGAACAAGGCACTTTGACCAATGTATATTGGCGGCAACATTACTTGCACAGCTGTAATCACTGCATGCTCAATCGTATCTCTTGCCATTTGCAGCATATTAATGTGCCCCAGTGCAAATACCGATAAACTGGCCAGTATCGATTGCGTGCGGCTTGCAAGACCAAGGCTGAAGAAAAAGCTTAAGATGCTTAAGACAAAGCACTCTGCCGCGATAGCTTGAGGGGCACCGATTAATAGGCTGATGGCTGCGATTGGTATCACCATAGCCAACACAAGCTTCATGGGACTGTTCATACGAGAACGCCACAAGTCCCACTCACCGGTTTCTTTCAGTTGATATACCAAATTTGATGATGTCAAAGCACACACACAGTAAGATATGATTTTCATACTGAATGCTGCAAAGGCAAGTGTTGTTTGCCATTGCTCGCTAATAACAGTCATCCCAAGGAAGAAGGACATCAGCGCTGCCAGCAGCATCAGTATGCAAAAGCTGCGCACCAGGCCATCTCGCCATAATAGCAAAAGAATAATTTGAATATGGTATTTCATGGAGCGATTGTAATGCTTGTGACGTGATTCATGCAATGGTATAGATGAATATGCAAAAAAATTCACACTTTCCTATAGGGATAGTCATTGCGGCTGTCGTTATTTTCTTGGATCAGTTGTCCAAATGGGCGATTGTCAGCTTTCTGTTTATCGAACAAAGGGTGACTTGGTTCTTCAACCTGATCCTGGCGTTCAACAAAGGCGTTAGCTTTAGCATGCTAAGTGGTGGCGCTCCCTCAACTCGGTGGATGTTGATTGGCTTGTCGCTTTCCATCACAGCGTTACTGGTTTATTGGCTTATACAAAAGCAATCCAAGCTCTCAACCACTGGGCTGGGCTTGATAATCGGCGGCGCCATTGGCAACGTTATTGACCGTTTTGTATATGGAGCGGTTGTGGATTTTCTGCAATTCCATTATAACGAATATTATTTTCCAACGTTTAACATTGCGGACGCCGCAATAACCATCGGTGTGGGCTTGTTGATATTAGACACACTATTAGAAAAGAAGGACTCAAATGCGTAAACTTCCAATTATTTCTCTCACATTACTTTCAGGTTCTCTATTGCTATCCGGCTGTGAGCAAACTAAGCAAGCCCTTGGCATGGAGCGCAACCGCCCAGACGAATTTACTGTTATGAACCAAGAGCCTTTGACCATGCCGCCAAGCTATGGCGCCCTGCCTACACCACGTCCTGGTGCGGCTCGTCCTAATGTCTTGTCTGCCCGTGCACGTGCCCAGCAAGTATTGTTGGAAAGCACGCACGCCCACACTATCGACGTGACGGATAAAAGTGCTGCAGAAGCCGCAGTTCTGGAAAAAGCAGGTGCCTTTAATAGAGACAGAAATATTCGCTCGAAGCTGCAACAAGAAACACGCACGGAAAAAGAATCCAGTGCCAGCTTTATCAAAGAGCTGATAAACTTTGAAGGTGACAAGAACAAAGAGGCCTTAGACGCCCATGAAGAGTATGAGCGCCTGACAGGCATGCAACAACCTGGTGACGAGTAATATATGATCAAAAAAGCCGCCCTCTTTTGCTTGGCAGTCCTGCTTGGACTGCAGGCTTCGTATGCAGAAGGACTTTTTAACCCAAAGACCTTTACATTGAAAAATGGCTTGCAAGTTGTGGTTATTACCAACAATCGCAGCCCCGTTGTAAAGCATACATTATGGTATAAAGTTGGCGGCTTGGATGATCCCATCGGTCAGGGTGGTATCGCCCACTTTTTAGAGCATCTAATGTTTAAAGGTGCAGAAGGTGAAGCTGCCAAGGCTTACTCACAAATTATCAATAATATCGGCGGCAAGCAAAATGCTGCAACAGGTCATGATTTCACGTTCTATTATGCAACAGTCGGCAAGGAACATCTTGAGACAGTGATGCAACTAGAATCCAAACGCATGCAAGGCTTAAGTCTACGTGAAGAGGATGTAGAGACCGAACGCGGTGTGATTCTGGAGGAGCGCTCCTTTCGGGTTGGCAATAATCCACAACGTAAGCTTGTCGAGGCTATGTTCAATGCCCTTAACTGGAATACACTCTATCGGCGCCCGGTGATAGGTTGGAAGCATGAGATTAAGCTGCTATCACGCGAAAACATAATGAAGTTTTACAAGCGGTTTTACGCCCCCAATAATGCTATTTTGATGCTGACCGGTGATATCACCATTGAAGAAGCAAAGCCGCTAGTGGAAAAATATTATGGTCCTTTAAAGCCTAGCCCCAACATTGCGCGCGCCAACATTTTAGACGAGCCTCCGCATCATAATGTCAACACGACAATTAGCCTTAAGGACGAACAAGTAACGCACCCAGCATTCTTCAGTTTGTTTGCGGCACCAACGTATAAGGAAAATCCAAAAATTGCCATTGCTCTGCAGATTGTGCGATTTGTGTTGTCTCAAGGTGCCCCAAGTATTTTGTATCAGGAACTGAAAGAAAAGCAAAATCGGGCTTCTTGGATCACCACATCTTATGACACAGGCAGGCGTGCAGGCAATATGTTCATGTTAGCTGGGCAACCTGCATCTGGGGTTACTCTTGAGGAACTGCAGAATGAAGCAATGGCTATCATCAAATCGTTGTTGAAGGATGGGCTAACTGACGAACAAATCGCCAGCGCTAAGCGCAGATACCTGGCATCACTTGCTTATGTTAAAGATAGCTCGTTTGCTGGCGACGATGAAATTGGGGAAACCCTGGTGCTGGATATGAAGATTGAAGACGTTGAAACGTGGCCTCAGCAAATTGACGCCGTTACCCGTGATGATATTATCGCAGCCATCAGAATGGTTTTTGATACCGACGAAATTATAACCGGAATTTTGCTTCCTAAGGATGACAATGATCATGCGACATCTTAAATTTGTTGCCACCATACTATATTTATTCAGCTTTCAGGCTCATGCGGTTGTTGAAGTTAAAGAGCTGACCACCCCCGCAGGAATAAAGGTATGGTTTTCGCCACATAACACCAGCTCTATCGTGTCCATGTCCTATTCATTCTGGGCGGGAGGCGTTACAGACGCCCCAGAGAAGATGGGCACAGCTGACATCGCAGCGGAAATGTTAGGTGAAGGTGCTGGCGAGTTTGACAAGAAGGCTCTTGAAGAGCAACTTCAAGACTTTGCAATCAGAATGGCCTTCAGCAATTCATTAGAGCACCTTTCTGGCAGCATGATGGCGCCAAAAGAATTTCTAGGCAAAGCTGCTACGTTAACGCGCCTAGCACTAACCCAGCCACGTTTGAAGCAAAAGGACTTCAAAAGGTTGGTTGACGAGCAGTTAATACAAATTGCAAACGAGGAGAAAAATCCTAATCACCTTGCAGACAGGGCCTTGCTGCAGTCTTTATTTCCAGGTCATCCCTATAGTAACGAACTGAACGGCACGCGAGATACCGTCAAGAAAATTACCCTGCAAGATGTAAAGCAGTACCTTGATAACTATCTTGCCCAAGATAACTTGCTTGTAGCCATTACCGGTGACCTTAGCGAACAAGATGCGATGGCGCTAGTCGACAGCATTTTTGCTACGCTGCCAAAGAAGGCAAAAACCGTTAAGCTGCCGGCAACTCCAAAAGTAGACGTAGAAGAAATCAAAGTTGTCGACATGGCAATCCCACAAAGTGTTGTGTCGTTCGGCCAATATGGTCCAAAGGTTGATGATCCTGAGATCTTGAAATCCGTTGTGTTGCTGCATATTATCGGCGGCAATGATACAGCTCGCATGATGATGGAGATTCGTGAAGATCGTGGGTTGGCCTATTATGCTAATGCCGGCCTGTACGCTTTTGATAAAGCTGGAATGGTCTATGGATCTCTTGCAACTGCCAATGAGAAAGTAAACGAATCAATATCTATTACCCAAGATATTTGGCAGCGCATACAAAAAGACGGCCCCACCCAGGAAGAGCTCGACAACACCAAGAAGTTGTTAATAGGTTCTTATCCCATGCGCTTTACGAATTCTGGGCTGATTACCAAGATCATGCTGGGGTATATGGAGACGCGCAAGCCAGTCAGCTATTTCACAGAGCGTAAAAAGTTGATCGAGGATATCAGCATCGAGGATATCCGTACGACTGCAAGCAATATGCTGACCCCTCAACAACTGACATTCGTTGTGGTCGGCCAGCCCGCAAAAAAGAACGGCTAGAGCTCTAGATTCTTCTCAAAACTGTTCGGAATAATTTATGTTTGAGGGAATAGCTCGGTGTTTCAAGGCTTTCTCCACTCAACTTCACACACTCCGACTTTCCGCGGCTTGACCGCGGAAT
>JBMYXZ010000101.1:0-4908 GCA_049608925.1 Alphaproteobacteria bacterium
TCCAGTGTCACCCCGAGATCGACCAACAGACCTTCCAATTCTCCAGCCGTTGGATCTCTGCTGATAAGCCTTGATAATTGAAGCCAGTCGCGAAGACCTGAGCGACATATAGGTATGACATCTATTGTCCCACCACAGGATCGAATTCCTGCCAGGGGCGTGCCATCTAAAGTTGCTAGGGGGCATTCATATTTTGCCGTTTCGAAATAGGCTTCTTTGGATAAATCAAAATCTTGAGAATTAAAATCCGGTCTTTCGATTTTTGCATCCTCAATTACGACCCGGCTGCTTTTCATAAAAGCTTGCTTCCATAAGTGGTATTGTACGGTATCGGAGCGATAGCCTTCGACTAACATTAGGCACATGTTGTGTTCTGCCAGAAGCTTATTGGCTTTTTCGAGCCTTTCAGCAACGCCCGCGCGGACATACTTGTATACTTGTGTTCTGTGAGCTAGTTTTGTTGAAGACCAGGGGCTGACGTAAATCCCTTTTTTGACAGGATTTAAAAAGGCTTCTCCACGCTCCATAGCTATAACTTTATGAATTTTTGGATCTGCAAAGCTGCCATCTACAGCTTCCAGAGGAATTGTGCTTGCCCAGCTGGCGCATGAGGTCATGAAAAAGACTGTCAGCAATATTCTGATCATTGTTATACTCCGTATGCTACGTTTAAGGTTAGCATTGTGGAATTTTGCAAAAAATGGGTGTATACAGAGTTTAAAAAGGGTAACAATCGTCGAATGAAGGGAATTAAAATGTCTGATCCTATGCTAAATAAGCCTCTGCCAGAATTAACCTTAGAAACTGATGGCGGTAGGCAAATTAATTTATCTGACTGGAAAGGCAGTAAAACGGTTTTGTATTTTTATCCCAAGGATAATACTTCGGGCTGTACGGCACAGGCCTGTGACTTTCGGGATAACATGGAACGCATTACAGCTGCCGGTTATCAAGTGTTTGGTGTTTCAAGAGACTCGGTAAAAAAGCATGACAACTTTAAAGACAAGTATGAGCTGAACTTTCCGTTGATTTCGGATCCGGAAGAAAAGCTATGCGACGCTTTTGGCGTTATGAAGGAAAAAAGCATGTACGGTAAAAAGTATATGGGTATCGAGCGGTCAACCTTTATCATAAATGAAGAAGGTAAAGTCACCGCAGCCTGGAGAAAAGTTAAAGTTCCAGGCCACGTAGACGAAGTCTTAGAAGCGCTTACTGCTTAATCAATGCTTCGGCAATCTGCACAACATTTAACGCAGCGCCTTTGCGCAGATTGTCGGAGACTATCCAAAGATTTAAGCCATAATCAACACTGGGGTCTTTGCGTACACGACTGACGTATACGCCGTCTTCTCCCGCTGCTTCAACCGGGGTGATGTATCCATCTTCAACACGGTGATCAATGATAGTGACGCCATGTTCTTTCAAGGCGTCACGGGCAGCTTTCTCGTCAATTGGGCTGTCAAACTCGATATTAGCTGAAATTGCATGTCCTACAAACACGGGCACTCTAACGCAGGTTGCTGAAATGCCAATAGATGGATCGACAATCTTTTGTGTTTCCTTGATTACTTTGTCTTCTTCCCCGGTCATGCCTGATTCTTCAAAGTAACCAATCTGTGGAATGACATTGAAGGCGATCTGCTTGGGGAATTCTTCTTTCGTGATAGGGTTGTTCATAAAGATCGTGCGGGTTTGGCTGAACAGCTCGTCCATTGCATCGCGACCTGCGCCTGATGTGGATTGATATGTCGACACAACAGCTCGCTTGACGGTTGCAAGATCATGCAGTGGTCGTAATACCATTGCCAAAGGGATCGCTACACAATTGGGGCTGGCGACGATATTGCTTTCTCGCACGTTGTGCAGAGCTTCTGCGTTGACTTCGGGCACGACCAAGGGAACATTAGGGTCCATGCGAAACGCTGAGGAATTATCGATATACACAGCACCAGCAGCGGCAGCTTTGGGGGCATATTGTTTGGATATCTTGGCGCCAGCTGATGCAAACACATAATCGACTTTTGAAAAATCAAAGGTCTCGAGGTTTTTAGCAGGGACAGTTTCGTCTTCCCCAAAAGAGATCTCTTTGCCCAAAGAATCGCGGCTGGCGAGGGCATGAATTTCGCTGATGGGGAATTGTCTTTCCGCCAACATTTGCATGATTTCGCGGCCAACGTTTCCGGTCGCGCCAACGACTGCAACTGAATATGTCATCTTGGTGTCTCCTTTAGGGTGCGTAAAAGCTAGGCTTTCATAGCATTATTCCGTCAATCTGCAAAATATTTTCCAAAAAGATATCTTGCAGCTTGGCGGTCAATCGTCCATGATCCGCATGATATTAAAGAATTTACGGGTGGTAAGACATGAAACATATACTGGGGAGCCTTATTATGGCGCTGGCATTTGCAACAACTGCTCAGGCATCGACAAAAGCTGAAAAAATTGGACAGATGATTATGGTCGGGTTTGATGGCACAAAACCTGGCGACCTGGGTGTGAAAAAAGTAATTGGACAGATCCGTGCCGGCAAAGTTGGTGGTGTGATTCTGTTCAAATATAATATTGAAACACCTGATCAAGTAAAAGCTCTAACAACAGTACTGCATGAAGCTGCTGGCGATCGCAAGCTATTGGTTGCTGTTGATCAAGAAGGCGGGCGTGTTCAAAGGCTGCGCTTTACGGAATACAAAAAACCGCTTGAGGTTGCGGCAGAGATGTCCCCTGAACAAGCAGAAGCCTATTATGAAACAATGGCGCAGGAGCTGAATGACCTGGGGATCAATGTTAACTTTGGCCCGGTTGTTGATCTGCATGGAGACGGCTGCTGCCCGGTGATTGGCAAGCTTGGTCGCAGTTTTGGCAACAGCCCAGAAACAGTTGCAGCGTATGCCAATGCTTTTGTCCGCGCGCACCGGAAGCACGGCATTTTAACGTCGGGCAAGCATTATCCTGGCCATGGCTTGGCCACAATGGATTCCCATGAAGGAAAGGTTGATGTAACCGATAGCTTCCAGCAGAAAGAGCGTGAACCTTTCCGGATGGTAAACAGCCCGATGGTTATGGTGTCGCATGTGATGCTGCGTGATCATGACCCTCAGCACCCGGCGTCTTTGTCGCCTGCAATTATCCAAAACTGGTTGCGTCAGGAAGATGGCTTCCAGGGAGTTGTGATCACGGACGATCTGCACATGGGTGCGATCGGCCAGCATTATGGCTTTGAAGGCACGGTGCTGCAGGCGGTAAATGCTGGGGTTGATATTATCCTGTTTTCCAATAACCACCTGGCTGCCAAGGGTGTTGATAATCCTCATATTACAGGCACCATTGCAGAGCAGATTGCGGATATTGTGACGGCATCAGAAGATATTTCTGACGAGCGCATTGAGGCGTCTTATGAGCGTATAAAGAAGATGAAAACGATTTTGTGATCTCATTCCATATTGGGACTCATGAATAACCGCAAAATGCTAGTGTAAATAGTCAGCAATCCATGGGGCTGGTTTAATGGTCTTATAAAGGCGCTTGATGAATGGAACGCCCTTGGGCGACCAAATGCCCTTGATAGCGTCTTCAGCCTTTGGACGGCCGTGAAATGCTAGCAGGCGCGTGCCTTCTGGCAGTGTTGGAGGGACAAAAGGGCGTTTATACCAAACTGGTAGGGCGTGCTCCTTGAAGCTGCGGCACCATTCCTCTGGCCAGAAATTAAGCTTTCCCCATTTTTCTATGACCTTTGAAGAAAGGTATTCTTGGCTAGCGGTGTGAAACCTTTTAAGTGTTTCCTCTGGGTGAGCTTCAAAATATTCTTTAGCAAATCCCAAGGTGCCAACTTTCCAGCTGTAACAGGTTGCTTGTCCAACGTGATCCCCCTTCGTGCACCAATCATTGATGATATAAAATTCATCATTCTTAGGAAGAATAAAGAAGTCATCTATCGGCCCGGTCAAAATAATATCTAGGTCAAAAAATAATACCCGCTGACCATTGAGGTCTCCTAGGTTGTCATCACACAGGCCTACTTCCTTGCGATATACATACTTTACTTTTTCAGGGGGGCAATTCATCACTGGAAGGGGGTGTGTCCTAATGCTTTGGTCGAGACCTGCAGTGTCATCTGTAAAGCAGTGGAAGGCAACTTCATGTTTGTGGATGTTGCTTGCAACCATGCGGTAAAGCTGGTTTACGTCATGCGCAGAATATGCCGTTCCCCATTTGATGCATATTACATTTACTGTGTCCATTACCCCTCGCGCTGTATAGGTGGTTGTATTGAGGCGATCCTACCCTAGGTCCCAGCAAAAGTGCAAGGAAACACTTGGGTGTTAGTAATTGTTGAATATATATGGAGATATTCAGTGTTGTCACTTAAAGCACAAATTGCCTTCTAATAGGGCATCATAAAGATCCAGGCAGCTGAGTGGGGCATTTAAAATAAAAGCTGTGGAGTTAGTGCCTTTTGCAGTAAACACAATCTGCCTCAGTGCTTGATTTTCAAGATTTGAGATCCTTGCAGAGGAGACTTCTATCAAGGGGTTCCCTTCGGATTCAAGAATCAGCCTAAGGCAATGCTGCTTATGTGAGGATTGTAGGCTAAAACTTTTTACCCCGTATGTGCGAAGCTTTGGCGCTATCTTAGTTACTTTTGGGCATTCAGCCGCAATAATTTGTTCACCATCTCTGCTTAAAAAATATGCCTTAACTTCTTCTGGGGGTTCTTTGAATGCCAATAGAGGGGGTAGTGCTGTCACAAGCATAAGTATTATAATGTACCTCATATATGTTTTTTTATCTTCGCAATATATTATTAAAGGATTTTTTTGTAGGGTGTTTTCTACGGTTTTATTTTTATTGTTTTCGTGTTCCAATCTCCATATTTATTAAATTGGAGACATATATTATGAATTATAAATT
>JBMYXZ010000102.1:0-4774 GCA_049608925.1 Alphaproteobacteria bacterium
ATTAAAGTATTGAAATAAAATAATAAATGGATTCCGCGGTCAAGCCGCGGAAAGTCGGAGCCTGTGGGGCTGAATGGTGAGAGCCTCGAAACAGTAGGGCTTTCCCTTCAGCATAAAATTATTCCGGACACTTATGGGTCAAGCCGCGGAGCGTCGGAGTGTTGTTTAGAGGGCTGAGAAAATCCTAAAACAGCAAGCTCTTCCAACCACTCAAACATTCTAAACCCAGAATAACAACCTATTGTTAAACGTAAATTAAGGTTCTACGATAACAATAGAGAACACAAAGTCTAATGAAGGCTGGTGGTGATGGTATCTAGACTTATTGTCCTTTCTGTTATGATTGTTTTCTTTTTGTCATGGCAGTATCCGGCAACGGCTTCTGAAAATTCAAACGTAGAAGATCAAAAACCTTTTGTAGTCATTGCCTTAGATGGTGGTGGCACCTATGGATATATTTCAGCCTTAATCCTGGCGTATATTGAAGAAAATGTCGGGTGTCATCTTAGTGAGGTGGTTGATTTTTTTGCAGGGACTTCGACGGGTTCTATCATTGCTGCTGGCATGACACTTCGCAAAAAGCGTGCAGACCGTAAAATTCATGAAACCGTTTACACAAATGAACCTGCCTACAGCGCTAGAGACTTATCCGAGTTGTACCTGCAACAGGGCAGTAAAATTTTCTACAATAATACTGCCAGAGCAATGTTCACCCTTGGTGGCTTTCTGGGCCCGACCTATTCTCCGGATGGCTTGGAGAAGGTTCTTGACAGCAGGTTTGGTGAGGTGAAGCTAGTGCAATCTTTAAAGCATGTGATGATGATCACCTATGATGATTCGAATAAAACAACGCAAAGGCTTTCTAGCTTTGATGGATTTTACAATACATGCCCGGTCAAGAAGGCGGTTAAGTGTAGTGCAGCTGCCCCTGGATACTTCCCCAAAGTAGATGGAAAGTACATTGACGGTGGTGTTTCTGCCAATAATCCCACGAGTGAAGCTTTGGATGAGGTTGAGAAAGTATTTAATAGAAAACTAAGAGATGTCAGGGTTGTGTCAATAGGTACCGGGTGCGCAAAAAACTATTACATGAAGCATCCTTCGCGAAACGCCTCCAGTGGTCTGCTATCCTTTTCGTCTCTTCCAGAAGACATGATAGCAGGAAATGTTCAGAGAACACATCGCGAGACTCAAAAAAGATTCGATGATATTCCAGATGGTATAAGACGTTATTGGCGTTTTAACCCTCAGTTGAAAAAACCTGGGTCCTTAAGTGATGCTAGTGAATCTGCTTTTGTGGATATGAAGTCACTGGCGCAACAATATATCCATGCTAATAAGAAGGGGCTCGATGAGGTAGTAGAGATGCTGAAGGGTTTGCGGAGTGTAACTAAACACGCCAAAAGCTTGGAGTCAACAGAACTAAGACAGTAATCATTTCCAATCTTCCCACAATCATGCCCATCATCATCAGCCATTTAGCGCCGGTTGGAATGGTTGAATAGTCACCTGTGGGACCAATAACGTCGCCAAATCCGGGGCCCAGGTTAGTGATCATGGCTGCTGCCCCGGACACGGCCGTCATAAAGTCCAGCTCGAACAGTGCCAACCCCAGGCTTAGACCGGCAAAGCAAGAAACATACAGACCCAGGAACAGGAAGACCGAAGAAAACACTTCCGGCGAGATAGGCTGTTTATTAAAGGTGGGTACGTGAATGGTGTGAGGCCGATACAGTTTGAAAAACTGTGCACGCATTAAAGAATACATGATCTTTGCACGGAATATTTTCAGACCGCTGGTGGTTGATCCTGTGCAACCGCCAACCAAGAACAGCATAAAGAATAAAACAATTGTGAAGGCTCCCCAAGACGAATAATCTGCCGAGCTAAAGCCACTGGTTGTTAAAATGCAGACGGTGTTGAAGATTGACTCTCGTGCCGTGTGCAGAAAGCTCTCGTCACCTGAAATATAGCGGAAGAATGTCACTGTTATCGGGGCCATCAGGGCAATGGTTAAAAACGTTCTGACTTGCCCGTCTTGCCAAAAGGCTTGCCTGTCGCCGCGCAGGAATCTGACCACATGTAACAAGGGAATGGAACCCAAGATCATGAAGACAATCATCACCCATTCAACCGAGACCATGTTAAAGGCGCCTATCGAGTTATCATATGTCGACATACCGCCGGTTGAGACGGTTGTTAAGCCATGGCAAATGGCATCCATATAGTTCATGCCGCACATCTTCAAGGCAAATATGCACAAGATGGTCAACAGCAGGTAAGTCCAGAAGATTGCTTTGGTGATTTGCGACACGCGTGGCAAGATTTTTTCCATCTTGTCTGAAAACTCACTGCGGAACAGCTGCATACCACCAATGTGAAGAATCGGCATAACAGTCATAGCCATGACGATGATACCAATTCCGCCGGTCCACTGCAAAATGGCGCGCCATATCAGCAAGCCGTAGCTGGCAAAATCCAATCCAGAAATGACAGAAGCACCTGTGGTCGAGAGGGCTGATACTGCTTCGAAAATCGAGTCAGTATTACTGGTTGTGATATTGGTGAAAATGAAGGGGAGGGAGGCAAACGCCGCCAGCACCATCCACGTACTGGTGGTCAGGATAAAGGTCTCACGTAAGGAAAGTTCCATCTGCCCATGTGGTCTATTGGCAAAAAAGACCAGCGTACCAGTAAATATTGTCAAAGCGGCAGCTTCGGCAAAGCCTTCCCAGGCCGGGTCATCATAGGCCCAGTCCAAGGCCATTGGAATCAGCATCAGACAACCTAATGCCAGCAATAACATGCCAATGACAAAGAATATGGGCTGATACTTCACAAGATGCCTGTATGGTAAGTTTATGAGGCTATAGTAGCAAAATTACCCGTGACAGGATAGAGGGTGGAGAAAAAGAAACCTCTGCAAAATATTTTGCAGAGGTTGAGATATAAGACCATTAATGATTAGATTTTTTTTAATTCATTGTTGATTTTACCTTCAATGATTGAAAGGATCATATCAGTCATTCTTCCTTCAAGACCCATGGAGCAAGCGTTGCCTTGGTTAGCTATAAGCAGGGCTCGTTGGTCTTCTGGACTAATTGTAGATGCATGCATAAGCATCATATATAGGTTTTGCAGCATTCTGATTCTGACAGTATCTGCATTTATAGCATTATGGTTAAGGTGACCATAAGTTCTTGCTGCTCGATGTCCATGTTTCTTTATGGAAGCTAGTTCCTTATCAAATTCATTCGAATTAAACACGAAATCTGGAAAAAGCTCTTTATAGATTTTCTTAAGATCTTCTCCATTTTGACCTCTCATATAACTTGCTACGCGCATTGAGCTTTCTGTAAAGGCTAAACAAAGCTCTTGGTACGTCATTTGATAAACAGTCTTGTCCGGTTGAGTTAGATATCTGCCATATTTATGTTTGGCAGCCATCATTTCACCAATAATATCTTTTTTAATCCCCTCTTTCCACTGTGTGATGGTTTCAAGGGATGTATTATGGCGTTCGATTAAAGCTTGCCTTTTGCGCTCTAATTCTCTTGCTTCAAGAATTTTTTCCTTGGAGATAGGGTTGTTACTGTTTGCTGCAGCTGCTTTTTCAGCTTCCCTGCGTTTTGCATCTCTGCGTTTAACCGCAAATTCGTATTCAGATTTTAATCTTCTGGTGATTTCTGCTTTTCCAAGGGCAATATGGTGAAATTCGAGCCCTGCTTCCTTGACGGTTTCCTCAACGCTTTGACACTCTTTTCTGGATATAACATCGCCCATATCTATTGGATACTCCCAGCCTTCAGGTTGGACATTGGCCGCTACACAAATTTTTTCCCATGTCCAGGGACCTTCTTCAGGAACGTTAATATAATCTTCTATACCATATTCTTTGAGACTATTTTTTAGATAGAGATTTAGGGGCTCTTCACCTGGTGCATTAACCGTAGCATTTGAGTTGGCGTTGGCCATTACATTTGAGTTGGCGCCTTTTTCTTCAGCTTCTACCATCATAATTTCCGCAGGCTTTTCAGGTTCTGCAGTCATCAACGAAAGGGCTAGCGCTGCAGCAATCTGATCTTCTTCAGTCATTTCAGTGGCGGCAGGTTTTGGGGTAGCTACTGGTTGTTGGACAAGCATGGAGAGTCTAATCGCCTTAGCTAATGCTTCCTCTTCGTTAAATTCTCCATTAGTTGCAGAATATGTTGCAGATGCAAGCTCTGCTGTAAGACATAATGAAAGAGAAAAAATAAATATTTTATACATAATAAAAAACTCCTAAGTAAATAACTAATTAATATATAAAGTTTGTATAGTTCATAGTCAAGTAAAAAAGGGGTGGTAAATAAACCTCTGCAATTTCTGTAGAGGTTTAAGCGTGACTATTATAGTAAATTCACTTTAAAAACTGACCATAAATGCCATATCGATAGCATTTTGATGCTCGTACCCTCTTTGCTTAAAAGTTCTGTATGTATTCTTAATCACCGCCCAAATATTTTCTATTGGATTAAGATCTGGTGAATATGGCGGCAAGTACATAAGCTTGCATCCTGCTGCCTCGATAATATCTCGCGTTTCTTTGTTTTTATGAAAAGCAGCATTATCCATCACTACAATCTGTCCTGGCTTAAGCTCTGGCACCAAGCACTTCCTAAGCCAATGATTGAATCTGCAGGCATCTGTATACCCATTGAACACATAAGGAGCGATGATTTTTCTGTCCTCATGAAGCCACCCTGCAATAAGAGAGGTGCGGTCACTTTTCTTC
>JBMYXZ010000103.1:0-4723 GCA_049608925.1 Alphaproteobacteria bacterium
TTTTTCATCTTCTTCTTTTGCTTCTTTCTCTATGTCACGAAGGTCTATTTTGTACTTATACAACACCCACAAGCTAGCTAGATCATTGGGGACTTTGTGTACGGTATCGATAAAGGCTACTTTCTTACTGGATAAGTACTCTTTTTTCTCTTGTACTTTTGCCAGCATGCTTTTGCCTTTGGCGGTTATTAAATCCTGCAAGGTGATTTGGTCGCCTGTTGGAAGAGTGATAATAGTTTCTTTGGACAAAGCGCCAATAGTTTCTTTAACATAGTAAACAAGCTTAAGTGTTGTGCCTGGGTTTAATCCCTCATACGGCTTTCTAAGTTTCCATAAAACTGTTATGTGATTTCGCTTTGCGTAAGGTATTACTTGATTGCTCTTAGGGGCCCCTTTTTGCGCTTTGGAAAATTTCCATTCAGTTTCTTGTGCATATTTTATGGCAGTTGGGCGGCCAGGTTTTGCTGCAGCACTTTCTTCACCAGAGGTGAAGCCGCTCGTGCTGATGATGATTCCTAAGAGTGTGAAATATATAAAGAAATTCATGGGGGTAACCTTTTATAATGAACTTTCCCCATGATCAGCTCAAAAGGTTAAGAATGTGTTAATGGGGTGTCCCAAAATGTTGATTAACGCGTGTTTTTATTTGCTCGTCTATGGCTGCCATAGTGGTGTTAACCCCCAGTTTAGCCAAAGATGTGACGCCGCGGTCACGAATACCACAAGGAACAATGTTCAGGTAGTCGTCCAGATCTGGATCAACATTGAGAGCGAATCCGTGGAAGGTGACCCATTTGCGGACTCTTACGCCGATTGCAGCCACTTTATCAAAGCTGCCTCTATCATTTTCAACCCAAACACCCACAGCATCTTCTTGCCGGTGCCCAGTAATACCATAGGATGCTAACAGGTCGATGATAATTTGCTCTAATGTGCGGATATACCAGCGGACGTCTTGCTTAAAGTGCTTCAGGTTTAACATTAAATAACAAATCCGCTGACCGGGGCCATGATAGGTCACCTGTCCTCCGCGTCCCGTCTGATAACGTGGGATGGCTGATTCTTGCAGGATATCTTCTTCGTTGCCACTGGTGCCAACCGTGTATATCGGCGGATGTTCCAGCAGCCATCCCTGGTTGGGTAAGCTGCCTGCTTGAATCGCCTCGACAATGGTTTCCATTTTCTCCAGAGCAGCCGGGTATTCCACCAGCTGATCTGCTGCACGCCATTGTATTAATTTATCGGAATCAGAAATTGATGCTTGCATTCCAGACATTTATTAGCCTAAATAATCCTTGTATCTGATGATACGCGGTCGTGGCGGAATTGGTAGACGCGCAGCGTTGAGGTCGCTGTGGAGGTTAAACTCCGTGGAAGTTCGAATCTTCTCGACCGCACCATTTCCTTACTTATTGGAATTAATCCAGTCAACCAATGTGGCTTTGGGTTGTACGCCAACCTTGGTGTCCACAACTTCACCATCTTTAAACAGCATTAATGTTGGGATGCTTCTGACGCCATATTCTGTTGGTGGTGTAGGGTTTTCATCAATGTTGACCTTGACGATGGATACGGTATCTCCCAGCTCTTGTGCCATTTCTTCCAACAACGGCGTAATCATCTTGCAAGGTCCACACCATTCAGCCCAGAAGTCCACAAGAACGAGTCCCTTCTTTGCTGTTACTTCGTCTGAAAATGTTGCTTCGGTTGCTTGTGAGATACTCATATATGCTCCATTACTGTGATTGTTGTACAGCATTCATGCTAGCACAACTTTTTTGAATTTAAAGGTTAAAAAAAGCCGCCTTGAATCCAAGGCGGCTTCTGAAAGAAAAACGCAGCTTTATTGAGCTGTTGTTGTCTCTTCTGTCTGCTCGGATGTTTCGCCTTCAGCAGTTTCAGCAGGAGTCTCTGCAGCCATTGCAGAAGATACGCTAAGTGCAAGAATAAATGCAGCTGATATATATTTTGTCATCTTAATTTCCTTTCAATAAAGATATCTATTCACCCTAAAGCGGTGTAAAACACACTTTGCAATATTCAGTTTGCCTTGTCAAGTTCTTGAAATTACAGTACCCCCCGACGCATCTGATCCAACTCGATCGCTTCAAACAGTGCAGTGAAGTTACCCTCGCCAAAGCCTTGGTGGCCCTTGCGTTGGATGATCTCAAAGAAGATCGGACCAATGACTGTTTCAGTGAATATCTGCAGCAATGTGGGCTTGCCAGGTTGGCTAGTATCACCATCTATCAAGATACCACGTGATTGCATTTCGCCGAGTGGTTCACCATGACCTGGCAGGCGATCTTCAAGCATTTCATAATATGTGTCAGGGGTCTGCAGAAATTTAATACCCTTATTCTGCAGCTTCGTAACCGTTTCATAGATATTGTCGGTTGTAAAAGCAATGTGCTGGATGCCTTCGCCACGATATTCACGCAAGTATTCTTCAATTTGTGAGACATCGTCTTTTGATTCATTCAACGGAATACGAATCTTGCCGCATGGGCTGGACATCGCACGGCTGATCAAGCCTGTTTTTTGGCCTTCAATATCAAAAAAGCGAATTTGATGGAAATTGAACAAGTTGACGTAAAAGTCTGCCCAGTGATCCATGTTCCCTTGATAGACATTATGGGTTAGGTGATCAAGATCAATCAGTCCAACGCTTTCGGTATTTGGGCTTGAAAGGGGTTCGAAATCAGTATCATAAATGTTGCTGTCTTCGTATTGATCAATCAGGTATATCAGGCTGTTGCCGATACCAGTTATCGCAGGGACATCAAATGTACCGTTGCCGCCTTCAAATGGTTTTGCACCCCGGGCAATCAACTCATTAAAAGCGTGTTCTGCATTTTTGACACGAAAGCCCATGGAGGCGGCGCATGGCCCATGATCTTGCTGAAATCCAGCAGCATGGCTGTTGGGCTCGGCATTGATGATAAAGTTCACGTTGCCTTGGTTATAGCGCAGAATATTTTTTGTGCGATGCCTTGCAACAGGCGCAAAACCTAGTTGGTCAAATAAGCGTTGCAGAGTTGACGGGTCTGCCGCTGCATATTCAACAAATTCAAAGCCATCCGTGCCTATTGGGTTGCTAGATGGATCAAAAGATTGTTCTGATTTTAATACGGGATCTACCATTGAAGCCTCCATTACTATTTTTATTATAGATTAGATTCAATGTAATGATTTTGCAGGCGTCTGCCAAGGCCTAATGTATTTTACCTGCTCTTAACGCGGTGTGACCTTTTCTGAAAAGGTGGGTGTATTGGTCGATCAAACGCATCATGGCAGAAAATTCGGGCTTAGGCTTGCTGAAGCCTAGGTTCAGAAACTCTCGATATCCTTGATAGCTGGTCTCGATGGTAACACCCGTCTTCAGGTTGTTTTCTTTGTTGCGCAGCACAGAGATCTTGGAAAGTTTATCCACATTTGCCCAGTCAACAATGTTGATCGAGGCTGTATCGAAGGAATCTAAAATGGGCTCTTTAAAGAAATATCCTTCCGCGATGTACTTATCACCCCACTGATCGTTGCTGAAATAACCTGTGTGATGCCCATCAGGGCTGATCACGCCGTGGCCAACATAGTCGACGCCAAGCTCAGCAAGCTCTTGTGCTAGCTCGTCTAAATAGGACTTTGCATGCTGGGGAGCATGAGAAGAAGATACTTTCTGCATGGACGCCTCTCTGAAATAATAACAATCACTGTTATGTAAATAGGAAGCGCCCAGCAGAAAAACAAGTGGTATTTAAGCTTTTTTGTATTTATGGACGGCTGCAAAGCCAACAACAGACATCAGCATCAGATAGAATGCCGGTACATAAACATTGCCGGTTTCAGCCAAAAAGTAACTGCTGATCAATGGCATGGTACCACCAATAGTGCCTATTCCAATTGCATAGCCCAGGGCAGCACCTGTATAGCGGATATGCGCTGGGAACAGCTCGTTCAGATATGCGTTGGTAGGCCCGTTAAACCCTGCCATCATCAAGGCTGCAACAATCATACTGATTGCAGTGTATTCTTGATTCAACATGTAATACAGCGGCAAGGCGCCGAAAAACACGAACAGGCAAGCACCTTTCATGAATACGTCGCGCCCGATTTTATCTGACAAGTATCCGGCCGTAGGGGCCAAGAAAGCGAAAAGCGACAAACCAATCGCCGGATACTGTTTAGATAAGCTGACATCAAAGCCCAGCACTTGTTCAAGATAAATCGCTAGGTAGACAACCAGGTTGTATCCAAAGGCGCCATTAACACCGCCCATACCAATTGCTTGCAGCAGCTGCACGGGATGGTTGCGGATAACTTCTGCAACCGGCAAGCCTTTGGGTTTTTTGTTCGCGACTTTTTCCTTAAACACAGGGGATTCATTCAAGCGATAGCGCACATAGAGGGCTATCATGCTGATCAAAATACCGGACAAGAATGGCAGGCGCCACCACCATTCGGGGTTATGGTCTTGCAACACAAAGGCTGCAAAGGCCATGGCACTGACGGTACCGATTGCGCCACCTGTTAGAATCAGTCCACCAAGAAAGCCTGAATAGGTCTTGCTGAAAGACTCGATCGTGTAGACGGCAGCACCGTTATTTTCTCCGCCGAGGCTGAATCCTTGGATCAAACGCATCATAATCAATAGTATCGGCGCCCAAAGCCCAACGTCGTTGTAGGTTGGCAGTAAGCCCACACCTGCAGTTGACAGCCCCATGAT
>JBMYXZ010000104.1:0-4663 GCA_049608925.1 Alphaproteobacteria bacterium
AAGTGCCCCTCCTTAATTTCTGCTTCATCAAGCCATTTCAAGGCTTCTTCACCACGCCAGTGTTCATTGAGGCGTTTCGCTATTTCAAGGTGCTCATAAGTAGATGGTTTGCCTGTAATTGAACAGGCATTTATATAAACATCTACATCCTTCTTGCAATCAGCGATCTCTTTTAGGCCAATACTTATAGGGAACTCTCTAACTTTACCCTCAGCATTTTCAAGTTCACTCCAAAGCATATTAAGCCCTTTTTCTCCGAGTGAATTCTTGAAGCTATGAATAATCTCATCATAAATACCATAGTCATTGTTAGTGAAACATCTGAAAACAAGTTTGACCTGTTCTTGCAAGGGAGTTTCAGATTTTTCCGAAATCGAACCAAGATTCTGGCAGGCATCCCGATATACATCTCCTATGTCACCATTGCTATCATCAACACGGTTCAAGGTTTTTTCATGCGTCTCAAGGAAAAGAAGCATTAAATCCATTGCCGCTTTGGGCGAAATCGGAAGCAGATCATTTAGTATGCGTAAACGAATCTGATCAATGGATTCGGAAAATGACCTTGACTCATAATAATCAATAAACCGAGAGGAGCGTTTGAGGGAAGTAATCTCTTTTCTAATGAGTGAAGAGATCTTCTTTGGATCCCCCGAAAGGCCAGCAAAAACAATATCCAATTGCTTCCTCATATCTCTATTATTTTCATACATCTCAATGAGAACATCAGCAAGCTTATCAGCGCCAACGGATATCAAATCTTTTTTGTTAACCATGATTGGTATTAACCTAAACTTTTTCGGTACCTAAAAACTCTACAAAAGGACTTTATATCTTGAGTTAATATTTCTCAAGGATTTATAGAGGGTCTGAATCTGATAAATGTATGAATTGGTTAGCTTGCTGTGGCACTTTCAATAATCCGATTTATATGTGGTGTCAGGTGCCGAAGTGTTTTATCTCTTAAACTTTTCAGATTCTGTACATCCTTCTGTGTTAGTTGACTTGCGATTATCCTTATAGCATCACCTGGTAGGGAAAATCTGGGGCAAATAGAACATTCAAATACCATTCGCCCACACTCCGACGCTCCGGGCTTTATGCCCGGAGTCCACCAACCTCCGAGATTTGGAAAATCAAGAATACGCCATAGTTTTCTGCAGCTGAGTATGCCCGAGAGTGGACTCCGGGCATAAAAGCCCGGAGCGTAGGAACGTCGGGTAGAGGGTGGAGAAAGTCCTAAATCAGCAAGCTCTTCTCACTTATTAAACTATCCCGAATATATAGAGTCACCCGTCAGTGAATTACTATATTTGCTCGGTAGTCTGACCTTTGTAGAGCGAATAAAGCATCCATACGGCAGAACCACCACCCCACACAATAGAAAACGTAATCAAGCCGTCTGATTCTATAGAGCGAGATAATACCATCATTGGAAGACTGGATGTAGCTGACAAAATTGACCCTGCAAAAGAAAAAAACCACGGTCTTTGTCGTATGGATTCGGAAAGTGTTGGTCGGGCTGGTATCAAAAAGAGTGCCACATCATCGTACGTTAGATGCTGGTGTGTGGCGTAAGCTAAAGCCTCACAGTTGAGCCGCTCTTCTTCTTCTGTCAAACCGCCGCAAGCTATAGACTGCCCGCTGGTAAGAAGCAAAAAAATAAAAACTACAAAATACTTATACATACTAAAATCCTCTACTATTCAAAAATTACTTACCGTGGCAATGCTTAAAGCGCTTGCCGGATCCACAAGGGCAGGGCGCATTTCTGCGGATTGGGTTGCCCTCGTCATCAACATAATTTACATGCTCTTTCACATGCCTGCGGGCGACACCTGCTTTGCCTGCTTTTTGTTCGTCAGATTCATCTCCTGGGAACTGCGGCAATATACCTTCTCCTTGGGCAGCCATGTCTGGATGATGCATCTGAAGCTTGCTTTCATCCTGCTGGCCTTCGCGTTCGAATTCTTCAAAGTCTGTTTGATCCGATAGTTGCAAGTGGCTTAAGACAGCAGTCACGCTTTCACGGAAGTTGCCCAGCATGGTTTCAAATAAACTAAATGCCTCACTTTTGTATTCATTAACTGGGTTGCGCTGAGCATAAGCACGCAAGTTAATTCCCTGACGAATGCTGTCAAGCGTATGCAAGTGGTCTTTCCAAACGTGATCCAGGATACGCAGCAGCAAAGTCTTTTCGGCCATGCGCATGGCTTCTGGGCCGTACATGTCCTCTTTCTTTGCCATAAGATCATCAACCGCTGTTTGAATGCGGCTGCTGATTTCATTGTCGGCAATACCTTCTTCTTTGAACCATTCCTGAACTGGGAAGTCGATGCCAAAGATACGTTGAGCTTCCTCATGCAGGCCAGCAGCATCCCACTGGTCAACATAAGTGCCGGGGGGAATATGCTTCATGATGACACTGTCCAAGACCTCATCACGCATGCCAGCCACAATGTCTTTGGCGTCGTCTGTGGTCATCAGCTCTTTGCGGAGCTCATAGATCACTTTACGCTGATCGTTCATCACATCATCGTATTTCAATAGATGCTTACGGATGTCATAGTTGCGTGCTTCGACCTTCTGCTGGGCGCGCTCAAGCGCTTTGCTAACCCATGGGTGGATGATGGCTTCGCCTTCTTCAAGGCCCAATTTCTGCAACATGCCATCCAAACGGTCAGATCCAAAAATGCGCATCAAGTCATCTTCCAGTGATAGGAAGAATTTAGAGGCACCGGGGTCTCCCTGACGGCCAGAACGACCACGCAGCTGGTTGTCAATACGGCGAGATTCGTGGCGTTCAGTGCCTACAACATATAGGCCACCAGCATCAAGCACGATTTTCTCGAATTTATCTACTTCTTCTCGGATTTGGGCTTCGCCCTTGGCGCGCTGTTTCTCATCTGTGATATCGCCTAATTCTTGCTCGATACGCATGTCTACGTTACCGCCAAGCTTAATGTCTGTTCCACGACCAGCCATGTTGGTGGCAATGGTGACGGCTCCTGGGGCACCTGCCTGCGCAATAATATAGGCTTCTTGTTCATGGTAACGCGCATTCAAGACATTATGGGTAATCTTGCTAGCCTTGAACATTTGCGATACGAGTTCTGATTTTTCAATGCTGGATGTACCAACCAGAACCGGCTGTTTGCGTTCTTGGCATTCCTTGACTAGTTTAATCAGGGCGTCGTATTTTTCCTGTGCCGTGCGATAGACTTCGTCATCGTGGTCCTTACGTGCCAGCGGTTTATTCGTAGGCATATCAAGAACTTCCAGACCATAGATATCAACGAACTCGGCTTCTTCCGTTTTGGCTGTACCGGTCATACCAGCAAGCTTTGGATACAAGCGGAAATAGTTCTGGAAGGTGATAGACGCCAATGTCTGGTTTTCCATCTCGATCGTTACGCCTTCTTTGGCTTCCAGTGCCTGGTGCAAGCCTTCGGAATAACGCCTGCCTTCCATCATACGACCGGTGAATTCATCAATGATAATCACTTTGTCGTTTTTGACGATATAGTCAACGTCTTTTGTAAACGTTGTATGGGCTTTTAGTGCCTGGTTGACGTGGTGAACCAGCATAACGTTATTAAGATCGTATAGGTTGTCGCCCTTTAGAAGGTCTGTCTTTTTCAGCAGGTCTTCTACATGCTGGGTTCCTGTTTCCGTCAACGTTACCGAGCGCTGCTTTTCATCTTTTTCATAATCTTCGGGATTCAACTTTGGAATGATCTTGTTTACCTCAATATACAATTCCGAGGAATCTTCCGCAGGTCCCGAGATAATCAGCGGTGTTCTGGCTTCATCAACCAAGATGCTGTCGACCTCGTCAACGATGGCATAGTTGAATTTGCGCTGAACCATATCATCTGCGTCAAATTTCATGTTATCGCGCAGATAGTCAAATCCGTATTCGTTGTTTGTGCCGTATGTGATGTCGCTACCATAGGCTTCTTTGCGTTCCATATCGCTGCAATCGTTAACGATAAAGCCTACAGTCAGGCCCAAGAAGCGATAGATTTCGCCCATCCATTCTGCATCACGCTTTGCCAAATAGTCGTTCACGGTTACAACATGAACACCTTTGCCTTCCAAGGCATTCAGGTAAACAGGCAAGGTTGCCACCAATGTTTTACCTTCACCGGTTTTCATCTCGGTAATCATGCCTTTATGCAAGATCATTCCACCGATTAGCTGGACATCGAAATGACGCATGCCCAGGACACGTTTCGAGGCTTCTCGCACCGTGGCAAAAGCATCAGGTAAGATTGCATCAAGCTTTTCACCGTTTTTCAGGCGTTCTCTTAACCAGTCTGTGCGGGATTTTAGGTCGTCATCGCTAAGAGATGACACAGAGTCTTCAAGCGCATTGATCTTGTTTACAAGCGGTTGAAACTTTTTGACCATGCGATCGTTGTGAGAGCCAAATAACCGGTTAAATACATTTAAAAACATTGATTCCTACATTGGTGTTAAGCGTAACTTAGGACCCATCATACCTGAAAAAATCAGAAATTTCACGAAAGACATGCTTTCTCAAATAAAAAATGCGAAAAAATTCTCAAAAATGAAAGGGATGTGGGTAAAAATTATACGAAATTTTAACAAATCGGGTTTCATTTTATTTATTAGCAACAAATTATTTTTTTAAAGTTTT
>JBMYXZ010000105.1:0-3723 GCA_049608925.1 Alphaproteobacteria bacterium
AGCTGAGTATGCCTGAGAGTGGACTCCGTGAACAAGTCACGGAGCGTCGGAGTGTATGATAGAGGGCGGAGAAAGCCATGAAACAGCAGTGTCTTCCCTCCGGCATAAAATTATTCTGGACACTTATGGAGTAAATCTACTCTTCCATTTGCTCCTTCAGCATAGCAATTTCAAGCCACTCTTCTTCCAGTTTATCGCGTTGCTCTTGATGGGTGTGCAGCTCTTGTGTTGTTTGCTCAAACGTATCAGGATTATCGACGTACAGGTTAGGGTCTGCCAATTTTAGCTCACAATCGGTGATTAGTCCTTCTAAGCGTTCTATTTCCTTGGGATTGTTTTCCAGTATGTACTCTTGTTTATAACTAAGCTTGCGGCGTTCAGGTTTAGGCTTCGCACTCGGCTTCTTGCGAGCTTTCTGCTTGCTGCTGGTATCTTTTGATTTGCCACCTTGCTTTTGCTTCAGATAATCGCTGTAGCCCCCCGCGTACTCAACGGCTTTACCGTCACCTTCCAGCACAATCGTTGAGGTGACAACGTTATCCAGAAAGTCTCGGTCGTGACTTACTAGGATTAACGTGCCTTCATAATTGCTCAGCATTTCCTGCAGCCTATCCAGAGTGTCCATATCTAGATCATTGGTTGGCTCGTCCAAGATCAGCATGTTCGAGGTTTTGGCGAGTGCTAAAGCTAGCAACAAACGATTCTTTTCACCACCTGACAAGATCCCAACTGGGCTGCGGGCTTGGTCTGCCTTGAACATAAAATCTCTAAGGTATGCCACGACATGGCGAGATTTATCTTGAACCATGATATGGTCGCCACCATCAGGGCACAGCGTCTCCCACAAAGTACGTTTTGGATTCAGGGCTGTGCGGTTTTGATCCAAATACGTAATGTCCAGGCGTGTGCCAATTTTTATCTTGCCTTGGTCAGGTTTAAGGTCCCCCACTAACATGCGCAGAAGGGTGGTTTTACCTGTGCCATTGGCGCCAATTATACCGATGCGATCGCCGCGCATAATCAGAGTGCTGAAGTCGCTGATGAGTGTGCGCTCGCCATAACCCTTTGTAATGTTGCGTGCCTCGATAATGCTGCGTCCGGATTGCTGGCCAGCTTCGACTTTTAAGCGGGCAATCTTCAGATCTTTCAGGTGCTGTGCGCGGCGCTCTCGCATGTCATATAGTCGCTTCAAGCGCCCTTGATTGCGTTTTCTGCGCGCGCGAATTCCCCCAGATGCCCAGGCGTTCTCTTCTTCAATGGCTTTATCCATTTTGATTCGAGACTTGGTTGTCTCTTCAACAATCTTTTCTGCCCACTCATCAAAATGTTTATAGCCCTTGTTTAAGCGGCGAATAACGCGCTGATCTAGCCACAAAGTACCATTCGTCGTGTTCTCTAAAAACGTACGATCATGGCTGATTAAAATGATGGCACCTTGATAATTGCTCAAAAAGCCTTCCAGCCATTCAATGGTTGCGATATCCAAATGGTTGGTGGGCTCGTCCAGCATTAGGATATCAGGCTCGGTCGCCAGGGCATGGGCAAGAGACACACGGCGGGCTTCACCACCTGACAAAGTGTCCAGGGGTTTGTCATATGCAATGTCTACAAGATCGAGGACCCTTTCCGCATTATAGTGAGTGGCGTCTTCTTGGCTTTCAACATATTCAAGGGCAGATATACCTTTTGGGAATTCTGGATCCTGAGGCATGTAGGCTATATTTATGCCGGGTTGAATGTACACGTCACCATCATCAGGGGTGACGCGGCCCGCAATAATCCGCATCAAAGTGGACTTTCCACTGCCATTTCGGCCAACGATACACAGACGTGCCCGTGTCTCTACGGCCATATTAACGCCTGAAAATAAGCGTGTGCCGCCAATAGAAAGCTCGATATCTTGTAATTGTAATATTGCTGCGCTCATGATTTCATCATCCTACCTGAAACTTGCGCATTTGCTAAGAATTTTGTACAGTCTACGGATGAAGAATATTATGAACAAATTTAATCGCACCTATGTGGCGCTGGCAATTGATGCGTCGTTGGCTGCGACCTCGGTTGTTATAGCGTTATTTTTGCGCGTGGGCTTTGATATTCCCAGGTATCCGGTGGATTTCCTGGCACGCCATATGTTTGCCTTTGCGCTAGTGTTTGTCGGTGTGTCTTTGTGGACGCAAGTTTTCCGCAGCTCGTGGCGCTATGTTTCTATAAATGATTTAAAGAACCTGTCTGTGACCTGTTTCTTGGCGACCTTGGTTTATATGCCGTTGACTCAGATGATGTCGGCTACGATGAAGTTGCCAAAGTCTCATATTGTTCTTAATGCCATTGTTGCCTTAGTGCTAACCGGTGGCATAAGACTGGTGTATCGATATTTGGCTGAACACCTTGAAAATTTTAAGTTGCCGATTGCGAATAACCCTAAGAAACGCGTGCTGATATATGGGCTTAATAAATGGACCGAATCATATGCTCAACATCATTCTGGCAAGAAGGCTACGGATATTGAAATTCTAGGAATATTGGTCAAAGATGCATCGCAAGTGGGGCGTCATATTCATGGTGTACCTGTCATAGGAATTCTAGATCATCTCCAGCACTTCATGGATAAGATTTATGATGATTCGTTTAAGCCCGAGGCCGTTGTTGTCACCGATCCGGATCTTAAGGGCCCTGTTATGCGCCGCCTGTTTCGCACTGTTGAATCAGCTGGCTTAGAGTTATTGAAGTTAGAAACAGCGTTGATCTCTGATTCGCATGAAACTGAAAAGACCGAGCGTCTGGCGCCTGTTGCTATTGAGGATCTCTTGGGGCGTGAGCAAGTGACGTTGGACCGAACAGGCTTGCATCACTTGATCGCAGGTAAAACTGTGATGATCACCGGGGCAGGCGGGTCCATTGGAAGCGAGCTGGTGCGTCAGATAGCAGCTGAAAAGCCCTCTAAGGTTATCTTGGTGGATCAGTGCGAATTTTTCCTTTACACAATAGATCAAGAGCTGAATGAAAAGTTTGGCGATATCCCAGTTGTCGCACGCATTGCAGACGTGTCAGATGGGACAGCGATACAGCAAATTATTTCTGGATATAAGCCTGATATCGTGTTTCATGCAGCTGCCAAAAAGCATGTTCCAATGTCTGAACACAACCCGGAAGAAGCCGTCAACAGCAATGTATTGGGCACAATGAATGTTGCGGATGCTTGTGCGCGCAATAAAGTTGCAACCATGGTATTTATCTCTACAGATAAAGCGATCAACCCTACAAATGTTATGGGCGCAACCAAGCGCCTTGCCGAATCATATTGCCAAGCGTTGGATATCGAAACAGGTGTGCAGACAAAGTTCGTCACGGTTCGATTTGGCAACGTACTGGGGTCAATGGGCTCCGTTATCCCTAGATTCCAAGAGCAGATAAACAGTGGTGGCCCCATCACAATTACCGATCCAAATATGGAGCGGTACTTTATGAGTATTAAAGAGGCCGTTGAACTGGTATTGCAAGCAGCTGTTATGCGCACAGTCAATGACAGTGGCGAGCGTGGACGTATATTAGTATTGGATATGGGTGAGTCAGTTAAAATCATTGACCTGGCAAAGCATATGGTTCGCTTATCTGGGCTTGAACTGAATAAAGATATTGATATCAAAATAATTGGTAAGCGCCCGGGTGAAAAGCTATATGAAGAACTTTTCTATGATACGGAAAATATGCAAAAGACTG
>JBMYXZ010000105.1:3733-4003 GCA_049608925.1 Alphaproteobacteria bacterium
TTTATAGCTTCTCCAACGATTCCATCTCGCGTATCAACACTGAAGAAGAAAATTCTTGCGCTGTTGAAAACTGCATCAGAGCGTGATTCCATCAAGACGATTGATAGCCTTGACGAGCTTGTGCCAGAATATAAGCGCCCAGGTAAGCCAAAGGTCAATGTTGCTGCTTAGTTTTGTATAGTATTTTAAATCTTATTACCCCATTCTCCGACGCTCCATGACTTGACCCAAAAGTGTCCGGAATAAATTATGCTGGATGGAAGAGCTTGC
>JBMYXZ010000106.1:0-3954 GCA_049608925.1 Alphaproteobacteria bacterium
TGAAGCTGTCTAAATAGAGCGAACGATGGCCTAACGTCTGTCATTAAAGACTTACGTGCAAATTCAACGCAGATGGCAGGCGCATAACCATTCAGATAGGCAATCAAACCAATTTTGATGCAGTTGTAATAGGTGGCCTCTTCATCATAAACGCCCTTGATTGATCCCGCCATTGGACCAATGAAACCATAGGACAGGAACACTCCCAGGAAGGTACCCACCAACGCACCACCAATAAGTTTACCCAGTACTTCTGGCGGTTCGGTAATCGATCCCATGGTCTTAATCACACCCAACACCGCCGCAACGATACCCAAAGCAGGCATACCGTCCGCCATGGTTTGAATAGCGCCAGCCATGGCATGGCGTTCTTCATGGTGCACATCTAATTCTGCATCCATAAGATCTTCCATTTGGTGCGGATTGTCTCCTCCCAAGGTCATCAGGCGCAGATAGTCGCACAAGAAGTCCATGGGATGATGTTGTTCGACAAAATGCGGGAAATGGCTAAATAGCGAGCTGCTGTGCGGTTCTTCAATATGCGATTCTAGCGCTAGCATTCCCTTACCGCGCGCGAGTTTAAACACGGCATAAAGCGCAGAAAGCAACTCGAGAAAGTTCTCCTTTGAATAAGGAGAGCCCCCAAGCATATCCTTAAGACCTTCACCAGTGCGAAACATAATACCTTTTGGTGTGCCAATGATGTAGGCTCCGCAAGCGGCTCCGAAAATGATCACGAACTCAAATGGCTGCCATAGGACTCCAAGCTTTCCGCCCATAGCCATATAGCCACCAAAGGTACACACGATAACGACAAGACATCCAATTCCGAAAAACATTGTTTTTTCTTCTTATTTCGGTTACATGTAATCTGATGATATTATACAACTAAAAATAGTTAAAATTTTACTTTTTTTCGTCCATAAATAAGGAAAATCTTTTGAACCCAGATTCGAACAGCTTTCGCAAAGGTATGAGCCAGTTTGCAACAGGCGTTGCAGTGGTAACCGTACCCGTTTCTGAGGATAAAGCCCTTGGTGTGACAATTAATTCTTTCACATCTGTGTCATTAGATCCCCCTTTAATCCTGTATTGCATGAAGCGCACAGCAGAAGCCTATGCCAACCTGATTGCCTCGCCTTTTTTTGGTGTCAGTATTTTATCTGACAAGCAAGAACTGTTGGCCAGGCGGTGTACACAAAAGGGTGGCGGCGAGCTTACTGACCTTGAATTTTTCACAGGTCATAATGATTGCCCTCTGATAAAAAATGCTGCTGCAAATTTTGTCTGCGATCTTCACCATCTGCACAGTGGCGGTGATCATTCCGTTATCTTGGGCCAGGTTTTGGATGTTAACTTTGATGAATCAATTTCACCACTGGCTTTTCATCGCAGCCAGTTCTGGAGCATGAACACATGTCAGCCCCTACCACAAGTGTCCAACAACTAAATCTCGGGATCATCATACGGTCTTTACTTTTTATGCTGGCGTTTTATCCTGTTGTTGGCGTGATGCTGGTCGTTCTGATGCCCACCTTATTACTGTCCCGACAACGCGCTATGATTGGTTTGCAAAGCCTGTGCCGATACTTAATGTGGGCCCTAAAACACATATGCAATATCACATACGAGATTAAAGGTATTGAGAACTTTACCCGCCCATCACTGATCGCGAGCAAGCATCAATCAGCATGGGATACAGCGATATTCCAAATATTGATGCCAGACATTGTTTTCGTGCTTAAAAAAGAGCTGACCTATATCCCTGTCTATGGCCAGTACTTGAAAAAACAAGAAATGGTTGAAGTCGATCGCTCAAAACCTGCGCAAGCGCTGAAAGAGCTGATCAAAGGCACTAAAAATGCAATAGGACAAAACCGATCCGTCGTGATTTTCCCTGAAGGAACGCGTGGTGAACCAGGTGAAGATCGCGAATATCAACACGGCATCGCCAGCTTATATAAATCAATGGGAATGCCTGTCACGCCAGTTGCACTGAACTCTGGGGTGCATTGGCCGCGCCGCAGCATGTGGAAGTTTCCTGGAACCATTACCTTAGAATTTTTGCCTGCAATTGAGCATGGCCTAAACCGGGAAGAATTCATGCAAACACTGAAACAAAGAATTGATCAAGCATCAGATAATTTATTAAAGGAGTACGCCCATGCAGCATAAAAAGACAGCTTTTGTAATTGGTTTTATCGCCATTGCATATACATCCTTTTGGTATCATATGGCAGGTAATCTGCAAGACCGCATTGCCGTAGAGATCAGTAAACTGGAAGAGCAAGGCTATACGGTTAAATACGATTCACTATCCATTGCAGGCTTTCCGTTTAAATTTGCAGTGGATTTACAGAACCCCAGCATAGAAAAACCAGATATTGTAACCAGCAAAATTGAAGGCCTCGCAAGATTCAGTGCCTCTCTGTTAGCCCCAAATGTCGTGACATGTTCTGCTGAGGGCGAGCACACCTTAACGCTGTTGAACGACACCTTGGTGATTAAAGGAATCGGCTTTGAAGGTGATCTTCCTCTCTTTATCTCATGGGGTGATGTAGATCTTTTCTACAAGAATGTTGCCATTACGGCTTCTGAAAAACTTGCCTTGATAGCCGATGATTTCAGGGTTACACATGCCGATCTAGAAGGTGATGCAGAATATCAAATGACCCTTGATGCGGCAAAAGTGGAACTGCCAAACATTCTTGAGCAACCGTTTACAGATATCGGCCTAGAGTTCAAATTCTCTGGCAAACACAGTGGCGACACATACCAAGAACGTTTGAAAACTTGGGCCCAAAGCAACGGGGAGATAGACATCACACGTATGACTATTAAGTACGGTGATATTACGTTCTTCTCAGAAGGTACATTTGCCCTTGATGAAAACCTACAGCCTCTTGCAGCATTCTCGCTGACAGTAGATGGTATGGATGCATTCTTAAACTCGCTTGTGGAACAAAAGATCATTAATAAGCAGGCTGTATCCTTTATTAAATTAGGAATCGGCGCATTGGCCAAGCTGTCCGGACAAGATGGAGATGATCAAAAACTTGCTTTGACTCTGCAGAATGGTACCCTTTCGATAGGGGGCATTCCCGTGCAAGACATTCAAAACATCGATTGGTCAAAATTGAACGAAATCGTTAAGGAGTAAAAAATGCAGTCGATTGAGCAAATACCTGTTGAAATATACCTTGATGGCGCCTCATTGGAAGACATGGAAGCCTTTGCCCCACAAAGTTGGATAAAGGGCTTTACCACCAATCCCTCGCTGATGAAGTCAGCCGGTGTTCAAGATTACGAAGGGTTTGCGAAAAAGACCTTGGAGGCATTTCCCAACCACCCCATATCATTCGAGGTGTTTGCGGATGATCCACAGGGAATGTTAGCGCAAGCCCGTAAAATAGCCACATGGGGCAAAAACGTTTTTGTAAAAATCCCCGTGATTAATACAAAAGGGCAATCAATGGCAGCGGTTATCCGCGAGCTATCAAAAGAAGGTGTTGCCTTAAACATCACAGCGATCTTTACCACCGAGCAGGTGCAAGAAGTTGCGGATTCACTATCGCCAAATGCGCCTGCTTTGGTATCGGTTTTCGCAGGCCGCATCGCAGACACTGGCAGAGATCCTGTACCATTGATGCAACAGTCTTTGGCTGCAATCAAGCACTTGCCCCTGGCCAAGCTGCTGTGGGCCAGCACGCGAGAGTTCTACAACATTGTCCAGGCCGCAAATATGGGCTGTCATGTGATAACAGTTCCGAAATCTGTTTTAAAGCACGCACCAAATGTTGGAAAAGATCTTGCAGAATACTCTCAAGACACCGTAAAAGCATTCTACAAAGATGCCCAGGATGCTGGGTTTAAGCTGTAGGATTTCTTAGCAGGGTTTTTAGTTCGGAATTTTCTCTCCACACTCCGACGCTCCGGGCTTTATGCCCGGAGTCC
>JBMYXZ010000107.1:0-3779 GCA_049608925.1 Alphaproteobacteria bacterium
CTTTGCGCAAGCTTGGCAGATCACTATTCAGTAAAGTTTCATAGGTGACGGGCACGATTGTTTCCTCCAGATGGAAGAATGTTGGCCGTCACGACTTATAAAATCAAATCGATTTTTCTTCTACATACCTATTTGGAATGCCTAAAAAAACAGATAGCAACTGGCATTAAACCTGTTATCAGTAGTCTTATGGTGAAATGCCACAAGTCACAATTTGACGACTTATTCCCCCATTTGAAATCCATCAAGCAAATAGGGTTCCAAAAAGCTGATAGTGGATTTAGGCTATTATCTGACGATTATGATCAGCAACTTGATATAAAGGCTGCTAAAGACAGCATTACTGCATTATCAATGATCGTGCGTAATTTTTATGGTCAAAGCGTGCATGACGCCGTGCTAAGCAGCTTTCAACAAAAGAAAGATAACTTTCAAACACCGCAAATTATCTCCAGAAAAGTATCTGGCCCAAAGGTATCCTACCTGACGCATTTTTCTTATGGACTAGCCGCCCTGGCTGTAGTTGCATGCGGGATATTCTTTGGGGTGAATCAAACGCTGCCTATACACTCTAGCATGCCTTTACCGGCCAAACAGTATCTGCTAATGCGTCCGGCGGTTAATAAGCAGATATCCGATATTGTAAAACAGCAAAAAGGTATAAAAGTCGTATCTTTGATTGGCATTGGTGGGGCTGGCAAAACAACGGCAGCACGTTCCTATGGCAAACAACAAAAGTCTGCATTGACGTGGGAAATCAACGCTGAAACGCGTGCGAGCTTATATAACTCGATCGAGGCGCTTGCTATTCGGTTATGTGACGATCCAAAGCAGCAAATGGATATAGTAGCCCTTAGGGATATACAGGACCATGATCAACGCTTAGAGGTATTGTTAACGTTTGTCAGACCTCAGCTGAAAAAGCGATCTGACTGGGTATTGATCTTTGACAATATTGAATCCTTATCAGATATCCCTTTGTATATCCCCAGAGACGCCGAGGCATGGGGAACGGGAACTGTCCTGATGACCACGCGAAACGCCAACATAGAAAATGCACGATATCTGCCAAAAGGAACATCCTTAAAGATAGGCCCGTTATCTAACCGGGAAAAAATAGAGCTGCTTGAAAGCATTTTAGGGACTGAAAATGAATTCTCAGCGGACGATCTGGCAGCATTGCCACCATATCCTCTGGATGTATCTATTGCAGGCCATTATCTTAAGGAAGTTAAAGTGTCACTGGCCGCATATCTTCAGTCCATAGCGTCCCCGAGTAAAGCTTTTCAAGAAATGCAGACCGAGGTCTTGCACCATATGGGGAACTACAAGGCCACTCGCTTTGGCATTCTCTCACTTGCATTGGAAAGAATTGTTACGCAGAATCCTGACTTTAGGGTGATGCTATATGCGTTAAGCTTGATGGACACCCAAGATATAAGCTTGCGCTATCTTGCGCCAAACGATTCGCAAGCAAACGTTCAAAAATTTATAGCGCAGCTTAGAAAATATTCCTTAATTACTGCCCAAGGAAGCTTTCGAGATCAACAAACCATATGCGTGCATCGCAGTACCCAAGCAGCCATTCGAAAATTCCTTGATCAGTCGCCCCCAAATGATGCTGAGCGTGCGAGCTATCAGCAATTTCTAGCGGACACAGCATATAAGATTAACCGTCAGTATGACACCAAGCTGTACGCTTGGTTCGTGCCACACCTTCAATCAGCTATCAAACAAACATCAGACCAGGATCTGCAGGCGGTGTATGGAAGTATTCAAGAGTTCTTGGGTCACTTTGAAGCCGCTGCACATACCCTAGAAAATGCTTTGCAAAGCCCAGAGGGTTTGTCATCAAAAATGAAAGTCTGGGCAATGGTTAATCTTGCGTGTGTGTATTGCGAGCAAGGATTGTATAAAAAGGCTGTGCAGACTCTTGATCATTGTCTGACATCAAATGACCTTAAAAATAACCCAGAGCCTGAATTTTATGGCCACATGGGGTATGTTTACAAGAATTGTGGAGAATATGACAAGGCCCGTTCCTGCTTTGACAAAAGCTTAGAGCTTTATGATGCAAGGGGGACGCCCAATGCTTGGACGATCTTAGTTCGCGGGCATATATCTCATGAAATGGGACATTATGCCGAGGCCCTGAAATATTACGAAAAAAGCCTTAGAGTTTTCCAAGAGACTGGGATGAATGACAACCTGCAACGCACGTGGGCACTTGCGCGTTCGGCCAAAGCCATGTCGAAGCTTGGTAAAATTGAACAGGCTGAAGAATATCTGAAAGAAGCCTCAGAAATATGTGCGCGCAATGTCTCTAAAAAGCACCTAAGCTTCGTGTTTGTCTACTATAATCAAGGACGTGTTGCCTTTATGAAGGGTGATTATGAAGCGGCGATTAAGTCGGCACAGCTAGGCATCAATATATACAATTTCTACCAAAAAGCAGATACTGTCCGCCATACAAGGTTACTGAGATTGATGGCAAATGCATACTTGGCAATGGGTCGGGTAAAAGAAGCATATGCGCCTTTGCAACAATCTTTGCAGATCTTTGAAAAATCAGGACACCCAGAAATCTACGCAACCTACGAGGACCTAGGGGACTTCTATAAGGCTGATGGACAACCTGCAAAGTCTCTGGAGCATTTGCGTTTGGCTTACTCAAAGCTGGTTGAGGCTAAACCAAACGCCGCGCCACTGATAGATCGCATCAGAAAAAAGATAGAGTCTCTAGATCCTATCCCTTAATCCCGCATTGCTTATTTATTTCCTTCCAGGCTCTTGTAGATCCTTTCAGGCTGAACACATCATGGGTTTTTGTCCCACGGCTGGAAACACCATCGATTTTCATGGTGCTGCCTTTGGTGATTGCCATGGTGATGGCTTTGTCCAGCTCATTAGGGGCCCAGGCGGTTTCGCCTTCTGTAAACAGTTCAAATTTCTCGCCCCCAACGGTTGCCTTAACGGTTGCGCCGGCTGAAAAGCCATAACCAGCATGAAGACTGATAACGTTATAGCTGCTTTCTGCAGGACGATGTGCAATCATTGCATACACTTGGCCGCGTTTTTTATACTTGCCTTGAGATTTGGTGGGACGCGACACCATGTAACAGACCTTTTTGCCATCTTGCTTCATGACATATGTTGTCCATTTGCCAAATGTCCCTGTCCGCCTAGGAGAAGAATCATTTTTCGCGGCATCAGCTACACCGCATCCTAATACTAAAATTGCACACACTGCTGGCAAGAATGATTTAACCATTGTTACACGTCTCCTGATCGTTGAAATTTCCCTCTATAGTATTGTGAATTTACCCTGTGTGGCAAGAGGGGGAATAAAACAAAATCACCCCTGCGCAAAACCACAGGGGTGAAGATGTTAAACTAGCTTATGTCCAAGGATAAAACAGTCTAAGCGCAAGAACTTTATTCAAATCCCACTCTATGTCTTCACGCGTCAGATTCTTCCGATCTTTTTTTGGACGAAGATTTTGCAATTGCTTAAAGATTGTCTGAGGATAAACAGATTGCATCAACGGGCTACCTCTTCTAGCCTCAACACCCAAAAGCTTTTTAGCTTGTTTAATTGGATATGCTGTGCCAGATTCTATAGCCCAAAGAGCCATTCCCAATGGTTCTCCTTGTAAAGCTGCATGCCTGTATATTTTGATCTTTTCCTGTTTTTTTTTGTCTGAAAAATATGCTGCAGTAACTTCAGCATAAGGTGTCAGATCAATAGCACCAAAATTAGGCGCCTTATTATTCCCCCA
>JBMYXZ010000108.1:0-3764 GCA_049608925.1 Alphaproteobacteria bacterium
ATACTGTGAACAAGAATGACTTAGTAAGCCACGTGGCTACAACAACAGGTTTGACAAAAACTCAAGCTACTACAGCAGTGAACAGCGTTTTTGATGCGATCACTAGCGCCCTTGGAAACCGCGACGAAGTTCGCCTAGTTGGCTTTGGAACTTTCTCAGTTTCTGAGCGCCGTGCAACTGAGGGTCGTAACCCACGCACTGGTGAAAAAATCAGCATCCCAGCAACTCGCATCGCGAAGTTCAAAGCTGGTAAAGCACTTAAAGAAACAGTTGCTGCATAAGTATATCTTATCTAGCAAAGTTTTTGAGAACGGGTTGTGTATTGCACAGCCCGTTTTTCTTTGCCTAAGTGATGCTGGAATACTAACAAAACATTTCACTTCTTCTAGAATTTCTTATATAACCTGTGTATGAGTTATACTTTCACCAAAATGCATGGCCTGGGGAATGACTTTGTCGTTCTAGATGCCCGCGAGCAGCAGATAAACTGCACGCCGCCAAATATTCAGCGATTAAGCAATCGTCATGAAGGCATTGGCTGTGACCAAGTTCTGGTGATACATCCTCCGATGGATGACAAAGCAAACGCGTATGTTGCAATCTATAATGCAGATGGCCAAGAGGCTGCTGCTTGCGGCAACGGGATGCGCTGCATATCCTGGCTGCTGGGTGATCGCACAACAGCACCAATAGTGAATTTAGAAACGACCTCTGGCTTAATTTCAGCAAAGGTCGTTGATGATCATCGCATTACTGTTTCAATGGGCAAGGCGGTGGTAACACCTTTTACCGAGGATATTGGCGTCAAAACGCAGCATCCTCCGTTAAAAGTTGATGTCGGCAACCCGCACCTAGTCTTATTCGGTGATAATATCGACCTGGCTAAAATTGGTGGTGAGTTGTCGGAAAAATATGACACCAATGTAGAGGCCGCAGTGGTTGTGTCTCCCAATACAATCCGCATGCGCGTATGGGAACGTGGAACTGGCATTACACGTGCCTGCGGCACTGGCGCTTGCGCTGTGGCAGCTGCCAGCAAGTACTATGGCAAAACCCAGCAACCATGTACGATCATGATGGATGGCGGACCATTGGTCATAGATATTGCAGATGACAATGCAATCACCATGACTGGTGATGTGGCCTACGTCTATAGTGGTCAGCTGGGCCAAGACTTCTTCAAAGGATAATCGCAGATGACTGATGAAGCGCAAGTCCTCACGTTTGGTTGCAGGCTAAATACCTTTGAATCAGAAGTCATGCGCAATCATGCCAAGGCTGCGGGTTTGAAAGACACCGTTATTGTCAATACATGCGCTGTGACCAATGAAGCAGAACGCCAAGCACGGCAAGCTATTCGCAGGCTTAATCGTGAAAACCCAGATGCGAAGATCATCGTGACTGGCTGTAGCGCGCAAATCAACCCGGAAGCCTATAAAGATATGCCTGGTGTGTCGCGCGTTCTGGGTAACATTGAAAAGATGCAGCCGGAAAGCTTTATCCCGGACCACAATCACGCTGACATCCATGTCAGCGATATCATGGAAGTTAAAGAGACTGCGGGACATTTAATCTCAGGCTTTGAAAACCGCGTCCGAGCTTTTATCGAAATTCAAAATGGTTGTGATCATCGTTGCACCTTTTGTCGGATTCCCTATGGTAGAGGCAATAATCGCAGTGTCCCTATTGCTGAAATCACCAAGCAAGTACAAACTTTGGTTGCCAGCGGTTGCAAAGAAGTTGTCTTCACAGGGGTCGATATTACTGGCTATGGCACCGATTTGCCAGGCACCCCTACCCTAGGTCAGATGACACGGCGCGTTCTGCAACATATTCCCGAGCTACCGCGTTTACGGCTGTCATCGATTGACCCGGCCGAACTGGACCAGGATGTATTTCATCTGATTCAGTATGAACCCAGACTGATGCCACACTTTCATATCAGCCTGCAAGCAGGTGCTGACTTGATCTTAAAGCGCATGAAGCGCCGTCACTTAAGACAAGACATCATTGATTTTTGCCAGCGCGTGCGCAGCTTGAGAAAAGACGTGACTTTTGGCGCGGATATCATCGCTGGCTTCCCAACTGAAACTGATGAACATCACCAGCAAAGTCTTGATTTACTTGACGAATGCGGCCTGACATATATGCACGTATTCCCCTACTCAGCTGTGGATAACACACCGGCAGCACGCATGCCACAGGTCCCCGGCAATGTGATCAAGGAACGGGCAGCCGCTTTGCGCAACAAAGGCAAAGAGCGCCTTAAACAGCATTTAGCCCAGCTTGTGGGTCGTACGGATCAAGTCTTGGTTGAAAACCCCAGCTTTGGTCATGGGCTGGCGTATACTCCTGTTGAAATACAAGGAAGCTGCACTACTGGCGACCTGGTAAATGTTGAAATCATTGCACATAATAATAAAAATGCCATTGGGAAGGTTATCGAATGAGTTGGTTATCGCGCATAAAAGACGGCCTGAAGAAGTCTACGGATAAGATCACCTCCGGCATTTCGTCGATCGTGACAAAACGTAAGCTGGATGATGAAGTCCTGGAGGAATTGGAAGATCTTCTGATCAGTGCAGATTTAGGCGTCAAAACAGCCACGGAATTTACAACCAAACTAGCCAAAACGCGATTTGATCAAGAAATCAGCGATGAGGAAATCAAAACGGCTCTGGCAGAACATGTAACAGAAGCCCTTACACCGGTTGCTCATCCCATAGAAATTAACACGTCAAATGCCCCGCATGTAGTCCTGGTTGTTGGGGTTAATGGTAGTGGTAAAACCACAACTATCGGCAAGCTGGCAAAATTCTGGCAAGCCCAAGGCCACCAAGTTTCGCTAGTGGCGGGAGACACCTTCCGTGCTGCAGCCGTTGAACAACTGCAACGTTGGGGTGAACGGATTAATGTACCGGTGATGACTGCGCCCATGAATGCTGATGCGGCTGGCCTGGCCTTTGATGCTATTGAAAAAGCCAAACAAAATGGTGATGACATAGTCATTATCGACACCGCCGGCAGACTACAGAATAAATCAGACCTGATGGCAGAGCTGGAAAAAATCCGCCGTGTGATCCAGAAGGTCGATCCTACTGCCCCACATACTTGCCTGTTGGTATTGGACGCCACAACCGGCCAGAATGCCCATGCACAGGTAGAAATTTTTACAAACATCGCCGGGGTGACTGGCCTGATCATGACCAAGCTTGATGGCACCGCACGTGGTGGTGTCTTAGTTAGTCTGGCTGATAAATTCAACCTGCCGATCCATGCCATAGGTGTGGGCGAATCAGCTGATGACCTGCGCCCATTCGCAGCGGAAGACTTTGCACGAAGCCTTGTTGGTATCGAGTAATACTCTATATATCCTATAAGTGTCTGGGATAATTTAGAACGGTTGGAAGCCGGACTGTTTCAAGGCCCTCTCAGCACTCTACCCCAAACACTCCGACTTTCCGCGGTTTGCCCCATAACTGTCCGGGATAAATTTTTAATGGATGTAAGTCCCTACTGTTTCGAGGTTCTCTCCACTCAGCCACACACACGCCGACTTTCCGCGGCTTGACCGCGGAATCCATTTCATTTTTTATTTTAAATATTTAGCCTGCACCTAGTATCGTCTAATCTGTCAGGCCCATCAAATTTATTCGTGGATTAGAATCTCTAGGGAATTCTGCTGACATTAGGAAACATGCACGTTACCAAGATTTGATAACTGCATAAAACACAGTAAAATTTGCAAAAAATGGATTCCGCGG
>JBMYXZ010000109.1:0-3675 GCA_049608925.1 Alphaproteobacteria bacterium
CCAACTGAGCTACCGGGGAATGCGCAAAGCATGATGTTATATACCAAACTCTTTTTCCCAGTGCTAGCCCTTTTTTGCTGCAAGCACACAATTTTTTTAGGAAGAGTTTGTAGTGTTATAATAGCAAGCAACCCTTAATAGTGTGTATCCAGAATGTTTAAATGTTTTTGGACAATATTTTTTATATTCAGTTCAATGTGTTATGGAAGGGTAGAGATCGTGATCATGAATAACTTCAGCGACATGCAGCGACCGGTAAGACTTAAATCACTGTACTTCTTCATGGACGATGTAAAAGCACCAACGCAAAGTGATAGAGCTTGTGTGTATTATTCTAGTCGAATTGACATAGATGAAATCCCCGACTTCGGCAGAACCATATCAATACAATCTACTTCTCGTCCGGAAGGATGGAACGAACTTCACGGTTTCCTTCATTTTTATTATGGGCGCAGCACCAATATCGCTAGGAATTTGCACTTTAGTTACAAGACAGAAAATTTGGCTAGGCTTCCTCAGAAACTATATTGCACCATACGCAATGCCCCCAGTACCAAATATGGGATTGAGCTGCATTTTTCAAAGAAAAATTAGAGAATCTTTACTCCGACGATCTTTGCGTAACTTCTTCGCGTATTTCGTCAATCAGATCAACGACCTCAAGCAATTCATCCGCGAGTTCTTTGTTTGCATCCTTGAGCTCTTGATTTGCTCCCTCTAGCTCTAGAATTCTGGTGCGCAGGACCTCAAACTCAACATCGACAACCGACCGATATCCATCGAGAACATCGTTAACAATCGCCACAATATCATCTCTTAGAATCGGTGCCGCTTTGACATCACTGCTAAAAGCAAATAAGCATAAGACAAATGCTAATGAAATTGCATATTTCGGTTTCATATTAATATCTCCCTTTACTACACCTTATGATTATACAACGATAATAATTAACAGGCTGTAAAGGTAAGCAAAGGCGGTCTATAAGCCGGGTTCTGTAATAAGCGATTATTCATCTAGGATGCTTGTTGCCAAGCATCTCGAGCAGCCTACCCGAGACACCGGGTGCGGGAATACACCTGTAAGGCAAGCCTTACGCATGTCTCCTATTTGGCCTTGCTCCGGGTGGGGTTTACCCTGCCATTCTTGTTACCAAGAACGCGGTGCGCTCTTACCGCACCATTTCACCCTTACCAAGCATGCTTGGCGGTATATTTTCTGCGGCACTTTCCCTAGAGTTACCTCTGGCGGACGTTATCCGCCACCCTATTCCCGTGGAGCCCGGACTTTCCTCTCTGCCAGTATAACCAGCACAGCAATCGCCCGACCACCTTTGCTGAGGTATATATAGACGTGCTAGACAGCAATTACTAGAAAAACTTCAGGAACTGTCTATACGACAATAATGTGTCATGCTAGAATGATAAAAATTGTAGATATGTGAGATATATCATATGGATATAGTTGACCCAATCTTTCTGTCACGCGTTCAGTTCGCATTTACGATAAGTTTTCATATCTTGTTCCCGGCCCTGACAATTGGTCTAGCCAGCTGGCTTGCTGTTGTCGAAGGGCTTTACATGTACACCAAAAAACAAGTCTACATGGATATATATCGCCACTGGGTACGCATATTTGCGGTTGCTTTTGGTATGGGTGTGGTCTCTGGGGTCGTGATGTCCTACCAATTTGGCACCAACTGGTCGATTTTCTCTGACAGAGTTGGCAACGTTCTAGGTCCCTTGCTGGGATATGAAGTACTCACTGCATTTTTCCTAGAAGCATCCTTTCTTGGCATCATGCTGTTTGGTAGGAAGAGAGTCAGTGAGAAAATGCACTTTTTCTCGACCTGCGTCGTGGCCATTGGCACCCTGATCTCAGCCTTTTGGATCTTATCAGCCAGCAGCTGGATGCATACACCAACGGGCTTTTCCATTGACGGTACTGGCTTGTATCAACCCACCAGTTGGTATGAGATCGTTTTCAACCCTTCCTTCCCCTATAGATTCACCCACATGATTATGGGGGCCTACCTAACAACAGCGTTTTTTGTGGGCGGCATCAGCGCTTGGTATCTGCTACGTCACAAATATATCAAGCATTCCAGCATTACATTTTCTATGGCAATGATTATGGCGATCTTTGTTGCGCCGGCACAGCTGGTAGTAGGAGATATTCACGGACTAAATACACTAGAGCATCAACCGGCAAAAGTCGCTGCCATGGAGGGAATCTGGAAAAATGAAAAGGGCGCAGCCCTTAGGCTGTTTGCCTTTCCTGATAGCAAGCAAGAAACCAACCATATGGAAATATCCATTCCGAAGCTAGCCAGCTTCATCCTAACCCATGATTGGGATGGCGAAATCCAAGGCTTGAAAAGTTGGGCGCCGGAAGACAGGCCCAACGTTCCCGTTGTATTCTACAGTTTCAGGATCATGGTAGGTTTGGGTATTCTAATGATCCTGACTGGTCTGCTGGCCGTCTGGCTGTATTTCCGCAAAAAATTGTTTGATACCCCTTGGTTCTTTAAGCTGTGCATTGCCATGACCCCATCTGGTTTCATTGCTATTCTGGCAGGGTGGTTCGTCACAGAAGTTGGGCGCCAGCCATACCTGGTATATGGCTTGATGCGAACGGCAGAAGGCGCCTCTAAGCTAGCAACTTTCCAGCCAGCCATATCTTTAACAGCTTTTGTCTTGGTCTATACAGCCGTTTTCGGGGCAGGAGTCTACTACATACTGAAACTTGTCAGGGTAGGCCCTGATATTGAACACTTACCAGCTGCATATGGTGTGCATGGTATGCGCAGGCCATTGACACTAGCCGATGTATTCTCACACGATGATTAGGAGCGAATGATGTTAGATCTTGCACCCTACGTTGATTTAGCCCTGGTTTGGGGCGGCTTAATTGCTGTCGCTGTCTACTTGTACGTCATGCTGGATGGCTTTGACCTGGGCGTTGGCATTCTTTTCCCCTTTGCCCCAAGCGATAAGTGTCGCGACAAAATGATGAACTCAATTGCCCCCTTTTGGGACGGTAATGAAACATGGCTTGTATTGGGTGGTGGCGGCTTGTTCGCAGCCTTCCCCCTTGCCTATGCGATTGTTATGCCAGCATTGTACATGCCATTGATATTGATGCTGATTGCCCTGATATTCCGTGGCGTTGCTTTTGAGTTCCGCTTTAAAGCCAGTCTGCAAAACAGATACATCTGGGACATGTGCTTTCATTATGGCTCGCTGTTTGCAGCGTTCTCGCAAGGCATGATTCTGGGTGCTATTGTCCAAGGATTTGCTGTGGAAGATAGACAATTCGCTGGTGGAGCTTTTGACTGGCTAACAGCTTTCAGTATGATGACTGGCATGGCTGTAACTGTTGGCTACGCGATGCTAGGATCAACCTGGCTGATTATGAAAACCGATGGTGAAACCCATGACTGGGCCAGAAAAAATTCAATTTACTTCCTGACGTTCGTATTATTCTTTATGGGATTGGTCTCAATATGGGTGCCGTTTCTTGCAAACAATATCGAGGAACGCTGGTTCTCTTGGCCCGGGTTTTTGTACTTGGTTCCTATTCCAATCATCAGCCTGGGCATCACCATGCGATTGATCGAAACAGTATATTTCGGTGAACGTGATTATATGCCTTATTTAATGACAGTCCTGCTATTT
>JBMYXZ010000110.1:0-3653 GCA_049608925.1 Alphaproteobacteria bacterium
TTTACACGGATCATGGAGTCTACTGAATCTGTCTTCATTGTGGTCGCTTTCTGAAAAAGAAAAGAAGAAGAAGGAAAATGTAAAAGAAAATCATATACGTGGCCAAGGATAGCCCCAAAACACTGAAGGTGACTTCATCACAGGGCGCATAAGCAGTACCTAATATAGCCTCACGCATTGCCTCAATACTCTCAAAGGCATTTTGAGTCTCTGGTGGCTCGCACACCTTGGGTAAAGCCACCAGATGCTGCTCGACAGCTACTTGGTAGCTTGTCATGCCCAAGCCTGCCAGTATCAGTGAAATCGTCACCGGATAATGCCATTTTTTATAACTGACAAAGGCGGTGGAGCCAGTGAAGACAATTATGGCAAGGATTATGTATCGTTGATAGAGGCATAACTGGCATGGCCTGATGCCAAAGACATACTCCATCATCCATGCTGCAAGCAAGGCAAGCACCGTTAAGCAAAAGATTGTGAGTTGATAGTTCATTTTTAACGCCATAGCATGGAAACTATAGCACAATCAGGACGGTCTAAAAAACATACTTAAACAGATAAAATCCACCAATTAAGGCAACCAGGCCAGTAATCGTGACAAGGGTGAGATTACGGTCGAGATATTCTTGGATTTCCTCACCATAATACCAAATCAGTCCACCAAGAGTGAAGAAGCGGAAACTACGAGCTATCAATGATGCCATGATAAACTCTTTCAGATCGAATGAGGCTAACCCACAGGAAATCGTTACAATCTTGTATGGTATTGGAGTCAAGCCTTTAAGGGCGATAATCCAAAAACCCCACGTATCAAATTGACGCTGGAAGTTCGCAAAGGATTCCTCTAGGCCATAAGTACCAATCACCCACGCGCCAACACTTTCATATAATCCAAAACCTATGGCATACCCCACAAGCCCACCAATGACCGAGCTGATAGTACAAAAAGTCGCAAATTTCCATACAGAGCTGGGATTCTTGAGAACCATGGCAATATACAATGGGTCAGGCGGAATAGGGAAAATGGAGCTCTCTGCAAATGCCACAGCATTTAACCACCACACAGCTCTTGGGTGTGATGCATATGTCATAATCATGTCGTATGCGCGTCTTAGCATTTTAACTCTGTCTGAGGCCCTATTTGGAATATAGGGATTTATGCTAAAAAGTCACGAGAAAAACCGGAAAATCTTTCTCAAGAGCCTTTTGTTGCGGCTTTGTTGGTAGATGCTTTTCCTGCATCAGAGCTTCTGCGTCCAGATTTCTTTTCAGCAGCACCCATTTGGTTTGCAACGTAGGCAGTAGGCGTAGCCATTTTCTTGATGTGCTGCGTATCAAGAAGAGCACGCTCCGCTCGATGGAAAATATCTTCAGGCGAGGCATTGTCTTGCGGCATGATAACAGTACCGCCAATAGAAGCTTTTACGGGTTGTTGGGCCTGAGGCGGTTTAATATCAGATTGTTCGATGAATTCAACCAAGCGCTTTGCAACGATAACAATTTCTTGCTGGCCACAGTTCTGCAATATAATGCCAAAGCTGTTTGGCGATATCTGGCCGACGACATCTGTGCCACGCACACATTTGATCAGCAGGGCTTCCATTTTTTCAGTGATCTCTTTAACTTTTTCAAGACCAAAAAGCAGACCAATAAGGGGCACTTTATCAATTTTTAATTGCACGAAAGCTGCTTTTATCTCTTCACCGGCTTTGCCGTCCAGCATTTCCTGAAGCTTCATCAACAACATAGCTTTGCTGGGCAGTTTGGTCAGAGAGGCTAGCTGTTTTAGGTCATCAAGTGTTTCATCACTTTGGGCCGGAGACGAAAGTGGGAAAATTCTGCCTCGACACATACCAGGAAGACCGTTCTTGTTCAATACGAAATGGCCTTCTTCACGAACGCGAACAGTTTTCATGCCTTGAACGATCAGATCATATTCGCAAGAAAACTTGTGGTCGTTGGTGCTTTGCAGGTGCATTTGTTCAATACGAGTCGCGAAATCTTCGATATCTAGACGCCCAGTGAAATAATCTCCGGAGTCGTATAGTGTCACATCCCCGAATAGTAGATGCGCCGACGTTGGCCACCTGATATGGTCGGAGTACAAGTTCCACTCGTAGGCAAAACTGTTGTACACCTGAAATATATCAAGATATTGTTCTTCTTGTTTTTTGCCCATTCAACCCTGCAATATAACCTTTAGTTACGTTCTTAAATACACTTCCACAATAGCACGATACGACAAAAAGTATTAAATTTTGTTAAAAATCTAGATTTTTATAATATACAGGCGGCGTCACCCCTGGAATGTTGTCATTTAACAGAGGCCTGAAGGTGGGGCGAGACTTAATTCGCATATACCAATCCTTGACCAGCGGCCATCTATCCCAAGATACATCCCCTAGAAAGTCGAGAGACGACAAATGTGCCGCAGCTGTAATATCTGCCAAAGAGTAGGTATCACCCGCCAGCCAATGGCGTCTATCTATCAAATATGAAATATAATCCAGATGTTGAAAAAAGTTTTTCTGGCCATCGCGCATAGCGGTGGCGTCAGGGTGCCCCATGTTGAAATATCTTTTATATATCTTTTCAAAGACAATCTTTTGGGTGACATCCTCGTTAAATTTATTATCAAACCAGCTGACCAGCCTGCGTGTTTCAGCGCGGCTGTATATGTTGTCTCCCAGGAAATTGCGCTCGGGGTAGGCTTCCTCCAGGTATTCACATATCGCGTAATTTTCACATACCACCGTGTCATTCAGATCAACCAAAACAGGAATGCGACCGGATGGGTTTAACTTGGTGAAAGTTTCACGTGGTTTCCACATTTTCTCCAGTTCTAGCTGGCATTCTAATTTCTTTTCGGCAAGTAAGATGCGGATTTTACGGCAATTCGCGTCTAGCCAATGGTGATACAGGGTGCGCATTTGTGTTGAATCTACTCGGTTAATATGCAATAGCTCATTTTATCGCAATATACATCGCTTTTAGATCGAGGGGAAGAGTGCTTCCAATATTTCATATCATTGTGTTGTCAATAATCCAAGGTTTGACAGAATTTCTTCCAATCAGCAGCTCTGCACATCTTATCGTGCTGCCGCCATTGTTGGGCTGGGCTGATCAAGGATTGGATTTAGATATTGCTGTGCATGTGGGATCTCTTGCCGCTGTCATGGTTTATTTTTATCGAGATGTTGGGAACATGCTGATTGGCACAGGACATTTGCTGACATTAAAAAATAGCACCGAGCGCCAAGATATCATCAATTTGGTAATTGCAACCATCCCAGTGGTGATCGTAGGTGGAATAGCCAGCTATATCGGCATTGATAGCTTCAGAACAATGATGGTGATAGGTGCTGCCAGTATCTTCTTCGGTGTTGTATTGTATTTTGCTGACACCTTAATGCCGGAAAAACGCGATTTGAATACGATGACGCCCGTGCGGGCGTTGTTGGTTGGGATCGCACAAAGTTTCTCAATAGTTCCGGGCACAAGCCGCGCTGGGTCTTGTATAACGGCTCTGAGAGTTTTGGGCTTTACCCGTACAGGTGCGGCTAAATATTCTTGCTTTATGTCGATCCCGACAATTTTTGCTGCAGGGACGCTGTTGGTCGGAAAGTATATAAAAATGGGAAGTATTGATCTGT
>JBMYXZ010000111.1:0-3593 GCA_049608925.1 Alphaproteobacteria bacterium
CTGAGAGTGGACTCCGTGAACAAGTCACGGAGCGTCGGAGTGTGGGGTAGAGGGCTGAGAAAGCCCTCAAACAGCGAGCTCTCCCATCCGGTATAAAATTATTCTGGACAGTTATGCATCAACCTATGGATACCGAGCCACCTTCCCGCCTACAACTGGGTTAGCAACGCCTGTTGTGCCTGGGAAGCTGTTTGGCAAGCCGTATAGACTTCTGACGGCAAGATAGGCAAACAGCTCGGCTTCAACCGCGTCACCGTCGTGACCTAATTGGTCAACGGGTATAACGTTGGCTTGTGGGAAATGATCCTGAACCATCCGCATCATTTCTGCATTATGGCGCCCACCACCGCTTATTATCCACGTGCGTGCTTGCTTTGGAAAGTGTTCCTGTGCTTTAGCCAAAGAAGCCGCCGTAAAAGCCGTCAGGGTTGCACATCCATCTGTTAGCGAGAACCCCTCGCAAGCTTTCCCAGCGTCGGCGAAGTCATTTCGATCCAGGGACTTAGGGGGCGTTTTGCCGAAATATGGGTGATCCAACATACTGTCCAAAGCAGCTTGCTGAACCTGGCCAGTTGCGGCCATCCTGCCTTGGTCGTCGTATTCTTGCCCTGTATGGCTATAGACCCAATCATCAATCAAGGCATTGCCTGGACCTGTATCAAACGCCAAGATGTCTTGATCGTCCAGATATGTCACATTTGCCACACCACCAATGTTCACAAGCACAACCGGCTTTGGGAAATCTGTCACCAACACTTTGTGATAAATCGGCGCCAGCGGAGCTCCCTGCCCGCCAGCAGCAACATCTGCCGTTCTGAAGTCATACACAACTGTCGTCTTCAGCGCCTTGGCCATCATTTCTCCATCACCGATTTGCACTGTCTTACCTTGGTCCGGCAGATGAATGACGGTATGGCCATGAAACCCAATAACATCCACGGCAGGAACGTCAAACTGCTTCATGAATGCCTGCACTACTTGGATATGCTCTTGCGTTAAATCCCGCTCGACACCCTGCTGCAAGGATGTTTTTTGTTCACGGATCAACGTCCGCAGACGGTTCTTCAGCTCAGCTGAATAAGCATAGGTCTTATGTGGCCCCACAGACTCGACCGTTTGACCATCGGTTTTTAGCAAAGCCACATCAATGCCATCCATCGATGTACCGCTCATCAAGCCAATGGCGATTAAGGCAGGTTTTGCCAGCGCTTTAGGTGCCCATACAATTGCTATAATTAGGATATTCATAATACTTTTCATGCGTGTAATTCCCCATCTATGATTCTTAGTTATTGTATGCTATGCAACCATTATGATCAGCATTTAGCAAGGTGTTTTATGAAGAGATTGGCTTTTCTGGGCGTGATACTTTCTGTGTTGCTTACTATACAGCCAACAGTTGCCTCACATGAGGAAAAAGAGCTATTGCTTCCTATCAACACCAGCACAAATCTTGCAGACTTCCATGAATTTATGCAAGAACTTGGACAGCCACTGACAACAAAACAAAAAGTGGCAGGCAAAGTTTCAATAGCTCTGAATGCAAGTGTTCTACTGCCATTTGTAGCCATGTCATATCAATTAAAATTGTTTGGATCACATATTGCCTCTGCCATATTCGGGGGTTCTGGCTCTGTACCCTATTTTATGCACACGGGGGAAGAAGCCGCCCATATGGCCTTTAAAAACAAATCCCAAAAACTCGGTAGAATCCTTGAAAAGCCTGGAGGGTTTTCCAAGTTTCTAGAGAGACTTGAGATATTCATATCTGCATGGGGCTCTATCAGCGCCTCGACAACGCTGCCATACTTTGCGCTAACCACCCTTGAACCTTGGATTGGCACTGTTCCTGCAGCATGTGTTGCTGGCGTCAACTTTCTGGCTAGCATCACGGGATTCTACTTTACCAATATGTTTGTTCTTAGGTTCTTTAGAAGAGCATTTGACAGAACTGTTCACTGGGCGAAGTGTCGACGCAAAGTAGAGTACCAACACAAAATTTCCGTGCGCAAGAGGCTGGAATTTGCACAAGAATTCTTGGAGCACGCAACCAGTAATTCGGTCAATGATCTTTATGGTCAATTTGATAAAATAGATGATCAAAAAACATATTTTGACTTCTTAAGAGAACTACTTAACCTCAAATTACAGCATAAAAAAGGCAAATGCGTTGAAGGCACCGGTCAGTGCCTACAAGGTACCGGCGCGCTAGTGGGCACCATCAGTGGCCTGTCAAACTATGATGTAGGTATGATGTCAACCGCCTATTGGTTTTCCCTGCTAAATATAGCCCCCTCTATAGTGGAGCGTGTTGTGGGTGGTAACGTCGGTGTTATGGCATGCCTGTCCATGTGCACCTCTGCCGCATATGGAACAGGCAAGGCCTGCTACACTATCTTTAATCAAGTTATAGAAGCAATTACATACTGCCAAAATTACAAAAAAATGAGAGCCGCCAGAAAAAAACGCAGCAAATCTGAGATTGTGAAATCAGTTGTTAAAACGGCATTCCTTCCCCTAAACGTCACGGTTTCCGCTTTATCAGGAACGCCGCAAGCTTATGCTGCAATCAGTTCTATGGGGAAAGGGGTATGGCCTAATATTGTAACTGGCACCAATTTTGTTTCCCCGGCGCTGACGAACTTTACTGGCTTGAATGAGATGGTGCAGCATATGGGATTAGACACCAAAAGGCGCAACATGATTGTATGGCTAGGGGGTGTGCTCGCTGGATTTGAAGGCGTAAAATTGGAGGTTGCACATGCTATTTACCAGGAGCTAAACAGAGGTACCGAATCCATTCAATAAGCTGTTGCATTTTGCCAGCCACCTAGATATTGTATCATCAGCTTTATGGGGCTATAGCTCAGTTGGGAGAGCGCTACAATGGCATTGTAGAGGTCAGCGGTTCGAGCCCGCTTAGCTCCACCATTTCTTCTTTTTCTGCGGGAGTGCACCATGTCTTATAAACCCGAAAACACCCCAACCTTAATCCCCAGCACGATGGTTCGCAACGGCGAACAAGCAATCACGTTTTATCAGAGCGCATTTGGCTTTGAGCTGGGTGGCGATCCTATGACGGACGAAAACGGTGACTTGGGGTATTTTGATATGCGCTATAAAGACGCGTTGATGATGTTTTTCCCAGAAAATGCTTATGGCATGCCGCATAAAACCCCTGCAACGAACGGCATACCTTCCGGGACTTCTTTATATCTATACACCGAAGACGTCGATAAATTTTATGCACATGCGGTGCAAAATGGTGCAACATCTATTATGGAACCCGCTGATATGTTCTGGGGCGACAGAATGTGCAAAGTTTCAGACCCCGATGGCAATGAATGGACTTTTGCCACCCATACAGGCTAGCATCGAAGGTGTCCTGCCTTTGTTTTGCTCATAATTGTCCGGGATAAATGATGCTGGATGGAAGAGCTTGCTGTTTCAAGGCTCTCTCCACTCAGCCCCCACACTCCGACTTGCCGCGGTTCACCCCATAACTGTCAGGAATAATTTTGAATGATGTTGTGAAATTGCATATCCACAAATGGTTTAGGGAGATTTTGCCCTGCATAAACACGAAATTCAGT
>JBMYXZ010000112.1:0-3344 GCA_049608925.1 Alphaproteobacteria bacterium
TGTTGTTATACATCGCTTTGCGGGTATAGCATCTCAAAAAACAAGGACGAGGATCACAATTGAGACGTAACAAGCGTTGCGGAGCAGATGGATCTTCCACCCCTAAAAAGGGGTGTTAGTGCAACATTTTAAAGGCAAAATATTATTGATTTTCGCCTATAGGGAACAAAAAATATGTTTGACGTCGTTCAGTTACGCGATGGATCACCGGTTCATGTAGACCGCAGTCGAGATGACTTATTAACTGATTTCGGTAAAGTTACCCTTGAAAATCAATATATGTTACCCGGCGAAGGGTATCAGGATCTGTTTGCCCGTGTTGCCAGTTTCTATGGCGACAATGCAGCGCATGCGCAGCGCCTTTACGACTACATAAGCCAGCTGTGGTTTATGCCATCGACACCGGTGTTGTGCAATGGTGGCACAGAGCGTGGTCTGCCTATTTCATGCTATCTTAACGAAGCCACTGACAGCCTAGGCGGTATCGTCGATCTGTGGACAGAAAACGTCTGGTTGGCAGCACGCGGCGGTGGTATTGGCAGTTATTGGGGCAACCTGCGCTCGATTGGCGAAAAAGTCTCGATGAACGGAACAACTTCTGGTGTGATTCCGTTTATCCGTGTGATGGATACACTCACGCTGGCGATTAGCCAGGGATCTTTGCGTCGTGGTAATGCTGCTGTATATCTGCCTATCTGGCACCCTGAAATTGAAGAATTTATCGAGATTCGTCGCCCTACAGGTGGTGATCCGAACCGTAAAACTCCGAACTTGCACCACGGTATTTTGGTCTCAGATGCCTTTATGCGCGCGGTTGAGGAAGACGATGAATGGGCCTTGTTAAGCCCTAAAGACAGTGCAGTTATACGTAAAATTTCTGCCCGCAGTCTTTGGATTCGCTTGCTGACAAACCGTGTTGATACTGGCGAGCCCTATATTATTAACATTGACCACGTTAACCGCTCGATCCCCGAACATCATAAGCTTGCTGGCTTGGCCGTTAAGATGTCAAACTTGTGTAGTGAGATTACCCTGCCAACAGGTATTGATCAGTTTGGCAAGCGTCGTACAGCTGTATGTTGTCTGTCTTCGGTTAACCTGGAAAAATACCATGAATGGAAAGACAACCCGATCTTTATCGAAGATATTATGCGCTTTTTGGATAATGTCATGGAAGACTATATCCAGAATGCCCCGCCACAGATGGCGACTGCTGCCTATTCTGCCAGCCGCGAACGCAGTGTTGGTTTGGGCGCGATGGGTTTCCATTCATTCTTGCAATCTCAAGGTATTCCGTTTGAATCCGTGATGGCAAAAGTCTGGAACAAAAAGATGTTTGAACACATCAAAGTTGGTGCCGATAAAGCATCAAAAGTGCTGGCTAAAGAGCGTGGCGCTTGCCCGGATGCAGCGGACTATGGTGTTGAAGAGCGCTTTTCAAACAAGATTGCGATTGCGCCCACAGCGTCTATTTCAACGATTTGCGGCAGTGCGTCTCCTGGAATCGAGCCATATGCGGCCAACAGCTATAACCACAAAACGCTATCCGGGTCCTTCCCCATTAAGAATCGCCACCTGAAGAAATTACTGCAGGAAAAGGGCAAAGATGATGATGACACCTGGACATCAATCACCGTTAATGAAGGATCTGTGCAGCACTTGGACTTTCTCAGTGACCACGAAAAAGACGTATTTAAAACAGCGTTTGAGCTTGACCAGCGTTGGTTGATCGACCTGGCGGCAGACCGCACACCGTTCATTTGTCAGGCGCAGTCTTTGAATATTTTCTTGCCTTCTGATGTTCACAAGCGTGATTTGCATCAGATTCACATGGAAGCTTGGAAGAAGGGTGTGAAAAGCCTATACTATTGCCGGTCCAAGTCGATTCAGCGCGCAGAAGTGGTGGCGAATCAAGCCCAGGGGCATAATAAAGTGCGGGCACACGCACCGATTAACGAACCCGTAAATGAAGAAAATAAGTACGAGGAATGCCTCGCCTGTCAGTAAATACGTAAGGAGTACCGTATGTCATTACTTGTTGAAAATCCTGTCTACAAGCCGTTTCGCTATCCCTGGTGTTATGACGCCTGGCTAACGCAGCAGCGCATTCACTGGCTGCCGGAAGAAGTTCCTCTCGCCGATGACGTGCAAGATTGGCATCATAAGCTGTCAGATGTTGAACGTAACTTGTTGACCCAGATTTTCCGCTTTTTCACTCAAGCTGATATCGAAGTGAACAACTGTTATATGAAGCATTATTCCCAGGTCTTTAAGCCTACGGAAGTACAAATGATGCTGGCTGCTTTTTCGAATATGGAAACAGTGCACGTAGCCGCCTATTCCCACTTGCTGGACACCATTGGTATGCCAGAAACCGAGTATTCTGCCTTCTTGAAGTACAAAGAAATGAAGGACAAATACGACTATATGCAGGAATTTGGCACCAAGTCTAAAGCTGATGTGGCTAAGACTTTGGCGGTATTTGGTGGCTTCACTGAAGGCTTGCAGCTGTTTGCCAGCTTTGCGATTTTGATGAACTTCCCACGCTTTAATAAAATGAAGGGGATGGGGCAGGTTGTTTCTTGGTCAGTGCGCGACGAGACATTGCACACGAACTCGATCATTAAATTATTCCATACATTCTGTGATGAAAACCCAGAAATCCGTACGGATGACTTTGATCAAGACCTCTACACAGCTTGTAAGACGATTATTTCTCATGAGGATGCCTTTATTGATCTAGCCTTTGAAATGGGCGCCGTAGAAGGTCTGACCGCTGATGATGTTAAGCGCTATATTCGCTATATTGCGGATCGTCGTTTGATTCAGTTGGATCTAGACCCAATCTATCATACCGAGAAAAATCCACTGCCATGGATGGACGAGATGTTGAACGCGGTTGAGCATACAAACTTCTTTGAAAACCGTGCTACTGAGTACTCAAAAGCTGCGACCCAAGGAACTTGGGAAGAGGCCTTTGCCTAAAAATATCCTGAATATCCCACCGGCATATTCCTTTATTGACGTTCTAGCGCAATATCTTTTGGAACATGTCGGTGGCGAGCTAAGCCGCACAACCGTTATTCTATCTAACCGCCGAGGATGTCGATCTTTGCGCGATGCCCTCTTAAGGCATTCTGCACAAGGGGCTTTGCTGCTGCCCCGCATGCTGCCCTTGGGCGATCTTGATCCAGATGAACTTATTTTAACAGAACCTGAAATTGATCAAGCGGATGTTATTGCACCTTTAACCCGCCAGGCGATCTTGATGCGCTTGCTACGCCAGCATTATGGGGCGCAAGTGGGCACTGCCCCTGGCCTACAAGCAAGACTGGCTAGAACCT
>JBMYXZ010000113.1:0-3336 GCA_049608925.1 Alphaproteobacteria bacterium
AGACCTGTTAGATTTCACGATTGTCGAAAGGAACTCAACGCAGCGATACTCTAGATTCATTTTTGATAAATTTTTACAGCACCATTCAACTTTACTTCGTATGTTTTTAACATCCTTAGGTATCAGCCTGGCGATAACACCAGCCCTACGTTTAACAATATTTTTACCTACAATTTTTTTGAGCTGTTTCCAGTGCTGTGGTACATTTCGTACAACTTTATTATTTACTCGCTCAGCAGAACCCGCATTCATTGGCTCATCCGCAACATCCATAGAATTTGAAATACTCGAGCCATTACCATCTATTTGCGCCTCTGATTCATCTTGGGAATTCAACAAGCTAAGGTGCGGCCTTTTACGTGATGGCTCTGTATTAGCCTCGTGAACGGAAGGCTCTGCGCTGAGAATTCTTTTTCTTTTGCGATTATTTTTGGTTAAGCGTGACAAAGGCTTTCTAGTTTGTGGAGGAGTATTGAGAACTAAAACTTGATCATCCTGACTAGAATTCAATGAAGATGCGTTAGATTGAGAGCTGGCATGTACAACATCAGGATTCTCAATATCCATAGCCTCAGATGAAGATGCATACGCATCCATAATGCAACTACTCAATATCAGTCCTGTTAAAAGGGTATAACGTGTAAAAATTATATTCATAGATCACCATATAAAAAATTATAATAATGAAAGAATCTTAACACTATATTACAAAAAAACCAGGGAAATTTACGGATAAAACCGAAAATTATTAGTTTTCTTTATTACGCGCATGTCTTTTACGATCGTGTGGATCTAAATACAACTTACGAATTCTTAGATTTTTTGGCGTTACTTCTACCAGCTCGTCATCTTGAATATACGTCAATGCCTCTTCTAGGCTCATCAACTTTGGCGGTGTCAGACGGACAGCTTCATCACGGCCAGAAGCACGGACGTTGGTCAGCTGCTTTGCCTTCAGCGGATTAACCTCAAGGTCGTTGTTACGGTTATTTTCCCCAATAACCATACCTTGATAGACCATGGTGCTGGGCTCGATGAACATAATGCCACGGTCTTCTAAGTTCCACAGGGCATAAGCAACTGCTTGCCCTTGACCATTAGAAATCAGTACACCGTTCTGGCGGCCATCAATTGCCCCTTTGTATGGTGCATAGCTATGAAACAGGCGGCTCATGATGCCGGTACCGCGTGTATCGGTTAGGAACTCGTTGTAGTATCCGATCAAGCCGCGCGCAGGTGCAATAAACGTCAAGCGCGTCTTGCCGCCACCGGAGGGCTTCATATCCTTCAGCTCTGCTTTGCGCAGACCCATTTTTTCAATGACGGGGCCTGTAAAGTCTTCATCCACGTCCACCTGGACTTCCTCTATGGGTTCAAGGCGCTCGCCTGAATCAGGATCGTTCCTGTAAAGCACGCGTGGACGACTTACAGAAAGCTCGAAGCCTTCTCGGCGCATGGTTTCGATCAAAACAGACAGCTGCAGTTCTCCACGTCCGGCTACTTCAAATGCGTCACGATCTTCAGACTCAGTCACTTCCAGTGCCACATTGCCTTCTGCTTCACGCATCAAACGGTCGCGAATCATGCGCGATGTTACTTTGTCACCTTCCTGACCTGCAAGAGGCGAGTCATTTACGGCAAAGCGCATAACCAAGGTTGGGGGATCAATCGGTATCGATGCCAGTGGCTCGGTCACTTCTACGTCACACAGTGTATTTGGAATGGTTGCTTGATCAAGGCCCGCAATACAGACGATATCACCAGCCGAGGCTGACTCAACAGGCACACGGGACAAATGGCGGAATGCCATCAACTTTGTCAGGCGTCCTTGCTGAACAACCTTGCCGTCACTATCAATCGCTTTAATTTGTTGGTTGACCTTCACGGTACCATTCTTGATACGACCTGTTAGTACGCGACCAAGGTATGGGTCAGCTTCCATCAGGCTTCCAACCATTGCAAACGGTGCGGCTGGATCAACATCAGGGGCCGGAACATATTCCGTAATAGCATCAAACAATGGGTGCAGATTTTCTTGATCCTCGCCCATAGCTGTGACGGCCCAACCTTGCTTTGCAGAGGCATATAAACAGGGAAAGTCCAGCTGATCTTCATTCGCATCAAGCGCCACGAAAAGATCAAACATTTCATCCAAGACTTCTTCGGCACGCGCATCCGGGCGGTCCGCCTTGTTGATCACAACAATTGGCTTTAGACCGAGACCCAAGGCTTTGCCCAACACAAACTTTGTCTGCGGCATTGGTCCTTCTGCTGCGTCAACCAGCACCAGCACACCGTCAACCATACCCAAAATACGCTCAACTTCTCCACCAAAGTCGGCGTGTCCTGGGGTGTCCACAATGTTCAGGCGCGTGTCTTTCCACTCAAGCGACGTGCACTTTGCCAATATGGTAATGCCACGTTCGCGCTCTAGCGCGTTCGAGTCCATTGCGCGGTCCTGCACTTCCTGAAGCTTATGGTAAGCGCCGCTTTGCTGCAGCATGGCATCTACTAGAGTTGTTTTTCCGTGGTCAACGTGGGCAATAATTGCAACATTACGAAGAGAAGTCATTAAATCAATCTTTTTGAATATATTTGCGTCACATGACTATGTATGTTTTTGTCCAATTTTGTCAAGGAATTCCTGCATAAATTCAGTATAAAACCAAGTTTTTATGTGTTATTGCAAATGGATAAAACTATGTTATGATAATTACAATATCTGCCTAAGGAGAGAAAATATGTCTACAAATCACACACTTACACGCACTGACATTTGTGACACATTGTCAGAAAAGGTTGGACTTCCCCGCCATATTTCAATGTCTGTGCTGGAAACAACCATCGATGAAATCACTCGCGGCTTAATTCGTGACAAAAGCGTAAAAATTTCAAGCTTTGGAACCTTCCATGTACGTGAAAAGAACGAGCGCGTAGGCAGAAATCCAAAAACAGGGCAAGAAGTCCCTATTTCAAGGAGAAACAGCCTATCTTTTCGTGCTTCACAAATCTTGAAGGATTCGGTGAATAAGTAATCACCTTTTATACAGCCTTAGGGAGGCTTCATCACATGAAAAAAACACTCTGCGTAGCAGCGTTTCTGGCGTTAATCGTGCCAACGATTGGTCAGGCAGCAAATACAGGTAAATTACGTGCCTGCACAATAGCTTGGCCACCATATACTATATCAAAAAATGAAGATGGCAAGTTAACTGGCATAGATGTGGACATTCTTCGCGAGATTGCCCGCAGGATGAATAAAGACATAAAAATCAGCGATATTCCGTGGAAGCGCTGCCTGCGTTTTGCCGAAGATGGTAATATTGATATTGTCTT
>JBMYXZ010000114.1:0-3217 GCA_049608925.1 Alphaproteobacteria bacterium
AGTAACTGGCCAAGCAAGTTTTCCTATCGTTCTGCCGATTGCTCCCAGTGTTTTCATGAAAACTGATCCCTCATCAAAAATACTGAAAGCACTTTTTATATTTTTCCAAGAAGCAAAGGCTTTTGATGGGCCGGAAGAGCTAATCCAGCAGGTAAATAACAATCAGCGCAGGCATAACTTAGAATATTCTGATGTTTTTTTTCTGACTACTGCAACGGTAGCTACTGTTACATTGGTCGATCAAGCCATAAACCTACACCCTTCATTAAGCGGTTGCTGTTACTTTATTGACCACTCACCATGGCCTGCAGCAGTTTCTTTGATGTTTGCGGCTTTTGAGGCATACCAGATGTACCAAGAAAATAACTATGATGAATGATACAGGATATGCTTTTTGACTCGCCCTTCTAAAGGGGCTACTCTTTTTTATGAGGCCGTAAATTGGAGCGTATTTAATGTTGAAATATCTGATGGTTTTCATAGTTTGTCTATTCGCAGTACCTTGCCATTCATGGGGCGGCGATGACCTTGTTGAACAGCGTCCCGCAAGAAAATATTGTCCCGAACCAGAGTCAGTAGTACATTTCGTAAAAAATCACTCTGGGAAGATGGTTATGATTTCGTCAGCAGTTTCATTTGTTGTGTCTGGAACTGTGGGTCTTGCTAAATGGCACTATGGAGAGCAAATCCCCCATGGAGCTGTGGTTGCTGCTATTGTTTCAGCATCCTCTTTTGCACTTTCAGTTTTGATTCCAGATGAATGGAATGGCCATTGCTCTTGGTTGACAGGGTGTTATAATCGCTGCAAGAGAAAAGAAGAAGGTTACGGAAATCTGTGAAGTCAGGCACTTTCAGAACATTATTGCCACACTTGTATGCATATAAATCTGCCCTGATAGGCGTTGTGATTGCTTTGGCAGTAGCGGCAGCAACGGTGATTTCCTTGGGGTCCGGGTTGCGGTTTTTGATAGACGAAGGCTTTGCAAAAGGTAGTACCGAACTGTTAAACCAGGCTTTAATTTTATTGGTTATCCTGGTGGGTATCATGGCCATTGCCAGCTTCGCGCGGTCATATCTTTCTGCCTGGTTGGGCGAAAGGTTGGTAGCAGATTTGAAGCAAAAGCTTTATGCGCACCTGCTGTATCTGGATATGAGTTTTTTCACCAGCCAGCATGTGGGAGACATACAAGCGCGCTTGCATCAAGATGCGCAAGAGTTGCAAAGTGTTATTGGCGGGGCGGCATCCACCGGCCTAAGAAGCCTGCTGCAGTTCATTGGCGCGATGATAATGTTGTTTGTAACCAGTGTAAAACTGGCAGCGATTACGTGTTTGATCATCCCGTTGACACTGCTGCCAATTGGTCTTTTCGGCCGTCAGCTAAAAGCGCAAAGCGCGGTGGTCCAGGATGCCCGCGGCCAGATAACCAATTTTTCCAGCGAGAGCCTGCAAAACATATACACCCTGCAAGCAACGAATAATGAGCATCAAAACATCCAGCAATTTTCCGATAAGGTCACACAGACGCTTGCTGCATTGCACAAAAGAATATTTGCCCACAGTTTGTTGGCCGGCACTGTCATCTTTCTGGTCTTTACAGCCATCAGCCTGGTGCTTTGGCAAGGCGGGCAAGATGTGCTGCAGGGGGAGATGACCAGTGGTCAGTTAATTGCTTTTGTCTTCTATGCTGCGATTGCAGCTGGGTCAATCAACAGCATGCAGGAGATGCTAGGCGAATGCCAAGGAGCAATCGGCGCGTGGGGGCGTGTCCAGGAAGTCTTAAGTGCAACCCCAAAAGTACAAATTGCAAAGTCTCCTAGATCCTTAAGTCAACCTGTTGAGGGTAATATTGAAATCAGAGCTATCGATTTCTTCCATGGGGAGGCACGAATACTGTCTGATGTGTCGCTATCTGTCAAAAAGGGTGAAACAATTGCGATTGTGGGGCCTTCAGGAAGCGGTAAAACAACGTTGTTCAATTTAATTCTGCGGTTTTATGATCCAGCAAAGGGGGGTATCTATATTGATGGCGTGGATACAAGCCAACTATCCCTGGAAGATCTAAGAAGCATAATTGGCTGGGTGCCTCAGGATCCCGGGGTGTTTTCAGGAACAGTAACTGACAACATCCGCATAGGATCCCCTAATGCTGCGTTCGCAAAGGTGCAGGAAGCTGCAAAGCAGGCACATGCCCTTGAGTTCATTCAAGCTCTGCCAAAAGGGTTTAATACGCCTTTGGGGGACCGTGGCTCGACGTTATCAGGAGGGCAGCGACAGCGTATCGCAATTGCCAGGGCTATCATTAGGGACCCTAAAATCTTGTTGCTAGACGAGGCAACAAATGCATTGGACGCAGAAAGTGAACATCATGTGCAGCAGGCCCTGCAACACTTAATGCGTGGGCGCACAACCCTGATCGTGGCGCATAGGCTGTCGACAGTGCTGCAAGCTGATCGTATTGCCGTTATGGACAAGGGGCAGATAATTGCGCTGGGCCCGCACACAACCTTGATGCGTGAATGTGCGTTGTATCGTCGGTTTGCTTCTTTGCAGTTTGAAGGTGGGGAAAGTTAGACAGTCTCGAGTGTTGGCAAAGTTTCCCTTTATCTGGTGAAATATTGACCAAAAAGTTCTCTTTACTTGCTTTTCTGATCATTAGTGTATATGTTAGGTATATTAGAACGACGTTTCGTTCCTATCCACTGCCGTCTGTTCCTCGTGTTTCTTGAATTTTCCGGCCTTGCGAATAAGAACTACACGGACTTTTAAGAAATTAACTAACTACTTACTATAGAAGGAAATACAGTATGGCTACTGGTACAGTAAAATGGTTTAACACCACAAAAGGATATGGTTTTATTGCTCCTGATGATGGATCAAGCGATGTTTTTGTTCATATCACAGCAGTTGAGCGCTCAGGCATTGGCTCGCTAAACGATGGACAAAAAATCTCTTACGAAATCGTCACAACCAATGGACGATCTTCTGCTGACGGCCTCGCTCTAGTCGAGGGATAAGCAAAAAAGCCCCGGCAAAATGCTGGGGCTTTTTTTTACATTAATCTAAGGCTGACAGGGCCGTAAATAGCGGTTTTCCCGGTTTGAGCTGCCCAGTATGGGTCGCCATAACTCCACGTCCATAGCATATTGGGGTTGTTTACAAACCCAGCTTTTTCCATAGCTTTCTTAAATATTTGGCGGTTTTTAGCTGCCCGGGCAG
>JBMYXZ010000115.1:0-247 GCA_049608925.1 Alphaproteobacteria bacterium
GAATAAACCATATAGACGAACACCCCATAACCTGATGTTTGAGCTTCTTTGACCTGTTATCTTTGGCTTTTGATAAAGCTTCTAAAATCCCTTCTTTCGTTAACTTTGTCCAATGGCCTTCATACTTCTCGAAAGTCTTTTCCTGAGCTTCTACTAACGATAATTCTGTCTTGTATGGCATACGTTCCTCCGTGTAGGTAGATCATACTTTAGACAATGCTCCCCCCGCGACTTCATGCCATTTTTT
>JBMYXZ010000115.1:257-3209 GCA_049608925.1 Alphaproteobacteria bacterium
GAGAAAGACGCTAATATGTACCACATAGACGCCCTTCCAATGTTTATCAGGTACATAAACGAAGAGTGGTTGCCTACAAAGTCACAAGCATATTTTAAAAAAAGAGATCCAGCAGCTTTAGATTATTTGCCTAAATTACTTACCAAGCAAAGAGGTAACTTTTCTTAGACTCCCCCCGCGCCCAAGTGAGGCACATTTTTATTTTCAAGAATAAATTTGCGGGGGGAAGTATGGAAAAAACCCTTATAAATCAACATTTGGGTACAGTTTGCCCATATATAAAATATGCTGTTAATCTTTTATCTTATCTGTTGATCTTCGCTTTGCTCAATACAACATCTAAGAATTAACAGCTCTGATATAGAAAAAAATCAAAAGCAAAAAAAGCCCCTGTTACAGGGGCATGGTGTTGATGATGCCGGGGAAGGTTAGGCAGCAGCTTTGTGAGCCTTCCAAACATTTTTCACCAGTGTCGTGCCGCATCCACATAGTTTGGCAGTGTCAGCAATGCTCATGTTCTTGGTGCGCAACTCTATAATCAGCTTATGCACCTTTTCACCCTCTTTAGTTACCTTGCGGCCAGTGTATTTTCTTTCACGCTTGGCAATAGCAATACCCTGTTTCTGGCGTTCGCGTCTGGTTTCGTAGTCATCACGCGCCATTTGTAGCGCTATATCAAGCAACATTTGCTGTGTTGCCTTTAGTACTGCTGATGCTAAGTCGTTGTCCGTTTGTTCAATGACGCTGGATAGATCAACGATACCGGGAACAACTAATTTAGCCCCTGCCTCTTGTATAGATTTTATTAACTGTTTTGCTTGCTCTAATGGTAAGCGGCTTATCCGGTCAATCTTTTCCGCTATTACAATCTCCCCCGGTTGTAGGTCGCTTATCATACGTTGCAATTCTGGACGGTCAGCCCGCGCCCCTGATGCTTTCTCACGGTAAATAGTGAAACCATCTATACCAGCGGCTTTAGCATTTGCCGTTAGTTGTTCTTCTTGCCGTTTAGTTGACTGCTTGTCGGTGCTAACTCTGATATAGATTCTGGCGTGCATCTGCTTTCTCCTTGGATTGTATGGCTATACTTCAACAATCCATAGGATAGGGTAGACACTTTATAAAATCAAGCAATGTATAACGTCTAAGTCACATCTAGCAATGTTTATCGTCCACTTTGACGAGCTTGTAAGTTTTGACACTACTCCCCCCGCGCCTTGCCTGTGGCAACTATGCGTTTCCTACTCCGTCTAGTGTGCCTATTGACCAATCCCCCAAGCATTACAAGCCTGTTTGAACAGTAAAGATAACTGATCATCTGAATCAGAATAAGTTGTAATTCTCAAGCCGTGAATATTTATAATTCTCGTATCTTTTCTGCAATCATTTGGCGTCAAAAAAGCACTATTTACATAATTATTGCCAGTGATTTTACTTCTCTGGTTTACCTTTATTGAGGTAGATGAACTCTCGTCATGATACTCATGCGGGTGCTCTTTTATTGTCAATGTGAATATTTTGTTAAGCCTTTCAGCCATCACATCTTTGTTTAATTTATCCCACACCAGACCGTGACTTTTCTTGGTGAACCCTGAGACCTCACAAATACTTTTTGCAAGCTGTGACCACGCATCAGTTAAACCAGTCTGGAAAGATTGACTACTTCTGCTCATAGCGTGCTTTATCTTGACTTTTACAGCCCCTGAACCAAGCTCACAGGCAAATGCACGTATACTGGTGTTATATAGTGCGTATCCTTTTTCGTTGCTATGGCCTTGGTAGACTAATGCTTCTACTGTTTGGGACTTCCCGACGTAAGAGATAGTGGAAGGTTTAATCCACAAATGCCCCTTCCGAGCACTCAATAATCCACGATTACCTTCATGAATTGAAAAAACCCAGTAGTTCCGCGAATCTTTATCACTTGGCCCATCATGAATGTGTCGCCAGTGCGGCCCAATCACGTGCTCATGTGACAGGCCAGCATGTTTATGTGGGTGTACCTTCGATGCTGAGCGCGGTGTACGCTTTACCTTGGTTCGTTTCCTAGACAAGCTCCCATCTGTATGGGTACAAAGCTTTTTCCCCAGCTTGGATGACTCGCTTGGTGATGAAAAGCGATAGTCTGTTGAACCCAGATACATGCCATCGTCTAAGTTCCATGTCATCTTGCCTGACCTCATACGGCAATGATGCCCTGTAATACTAGCTCTAAGCATATATATGTTGCCGTTGTGTTTGCTTTTTAGCTGTATCTGAGCAGAAGGCTTACGATGCTTATCCGATATTGAGCCAGTTATGGTAGCTGTAAATCTTGCATCAATACTTTTCTTAAACGCATCTTCTGACATTCTGCCATGATCTGATCTTATGCCTTCATGAATAAAACCAGCTGCTGTGCAAATACTGGCTGCAAGTTCAGATGATGGGATTTCTGATCCAATACCGTAGAAATGGTTCTTGTGAAATCTTCCATCGGGTAGTTTCCACACCAATTTTCCTATGCCCAAGTCGCAACCAAATGTAGAAGTTTCTACCTTGTATAATTCCTCTCCATTGTATGCCATTGCGGTTATGGTCTCGCCCTTGTATGAGACAGTGGAGCGGTCAAACCGTATAGGTGTGTATGTAGTTCCCTGCCCGCCAAAAACCAAATAATCACCTGCAAATGAATATCCTGATAACAAAATACCGAAAATTATCACAATCAATTTTTCCACTGCTCATTCTCCTATTTTCAAAACAGCCCGCTACTTGAACAGGCTTCACTTTTATTTTCAAGAATAAATTTGCGGGGGAAGCCAACTTAGCCAATACACCAAAAAACCGTCTGAAACCCGCATTCTGCTTGATTTGTAGATCACATAAACAGATATAAAATATGCTGCTTATCTTCTATCTTATCTATTGCTTTTCGCTTCACTCAAAGACAACATCTAAGAACTAACAGCT
>JBMYXZ010000116.1:0-3200 GCA_049608925.1 Alphaproteobacteria bacterium
ATGCACTATCTACAAAGATGGCCAAAGAAAGATTTGGCAAAAGCAAAAATATCTTCGAATAATAATTTAGTTCATTTTATCCAAAAAAAAGCTGGAAAAAGTGGGGCGTTTCTGAGACTATATGGATGATTTTTAGAATAGTACCTTTAAGAGGTGGAGAAAAGACATGTCAGGATCGACAACGATACAAGCTGAACCACGCACACACTTGGGCACAGGTGGTGCTCGTGCAACACGCCGCGAAGCGCGCGTACCAGGGATTATTTATGGTAACGAGCAGGATCCATTGCCCGTGTCATTTGATGCACGTGATATAGTGCGTGAGATTAGTGATCCCGCATTCCACACGAAGATGTACAAGATCGAGGTTGGTGGCGAAATGCACCGTGCATTAGCGCGTGAACTGCAGCTGCATCCCGTCAAGGATCATCCAACACACGTTGACTTCATGCGCGTCAGCCGCAGCAGCCGTGTGAACGTATTTATTCCAATCGAGTTTATCAATGATGATAAGTCTCCTGGAATTAAGCGCGGTGGTGTGTTGAACATGGTTCTGCATGAAATCGAAATGAACTGTCCAGCAACTGAAATTCCAGATACTCTAACCGTTGATCTGGACGGCCTGGAAATAGGTGATACGGTTCATCTTAATGACCTTACACTTCCAAAAGATGCTAAGCTGGTTCACGAAGATCGTGATTATACACTGGCTACCGTCGTTGCGCCTTCCAGTGTTAAGTCCGAGGCAAGCGCAGAAAGTGCTGATGCTGCTGATGGTGAAGGCGATGCAGAAGCCGCAGCAGAGGGCGACAGTGAGTCCGCAGGCGAGTAATAGCAACGCTGATTCTACTTCATCGGGGTACCTAGTCGTTGTAGGGCTGGGTAACCCCGGTACAAAATATACCAAAAACCGTCATAATATAGGCTTTCGCCTTATCGAGGCGATTGCTTCGGAATATCTTTTTGATCCCTTTAAAGTAAAAGACTTTGGCATGGTTGCCAGTGGTATGATCGCCGGTCGTAAAGTTTTACTGCTGAAGCCCATGTCATACATGAATTTGTCTGGACAAGGTGTTGGACAATTATTGCGATACTATAACGTGGATACTGAAGATGTTGTTGTGCTGCATGATGATATAGATCTGCAACCAGCCCAGGTTAAAGTCAAAAAGGGTGGTGGGCATGGTGGTCACAATGGCTTGCGCAGCCTCGACAGTCACGTAGGCAAAGACTATCACCGCGTGCGTTTTGGCGTAGGACACCCTGGTCACAGAGACCTTGTGGCAGATTTTGTGCTGCGAGATTTCTCAAAAGCCGAAGAAAAGATGGTTGAGCCTTTAATTGTTGAAATCGCACAAGAGTTTCATCATATTGTGGAAGGCAACAAGGAAGAATTCATTCAACGGCTAACTGGCCGACAAGTTTAAAGGATAAGATTTATGGGATTTAACTGTGGAATAGTAGGGCTGCCAAACGTTGGTAAATCTACTTTATTCAATGCATTGACCAAAACAGCTGCGGCGGAATCTGCGAACTATCCTTTTTGCACGATCGAGCCAAATGTTGGTCGCGTCGGTGTTCCTGACGAACGCTTACAGAAGATTGCCAAAATTGCAGAGTCTCAAAATGTTATTCCCACTCAGTTAGAGTTTGTGGATATTGCCGGTCTTGTGCGTGGGGCAAGCAAAGGCGAGGGCCTTGGCAATCAGTTCCTGGGCAACATCCGAGAAGTTGATGCGATCATTCACGTTGTCCGCTGCTTTGAAAATGATGATATCACCCATGTAGATGGCTCAATCGACCCTGTGCGTGATATTGAAACTATCAATACCGAACTGATGCTGTCGGATATGGAAAGCCTGGAAAAGCGTCTTCCCAGCCTCGAGAAAAAGGCTAAAGGCAGCAAAGATCCGGAAATCACCAAGACCATTGAGCTGATTAAGAAAACCTTGGAAGTCCTGCAGGCTGGTAATCCGGCGCGCATGGTAGAGGTTGCAGAAGATGATCAAAAGCTGTTCAATCAGCTACAATTGTTGACCACAAAGAAAGTTCTGTATGCTTGTAACGTCAATGAAGATGAAGCTGCAACCGGCAACGCACATACAAAAGCGGTTGAAGAATATGCTGCAAATGAAGGCAGCATTACAGTTGTGATTTCGGCTGAAATTGAAGCAGAAGTGGCACAGCTTGAATCAGAAGAGGAACGTCAAGAGTTTCTCCAGTCTCTGGGGTTGGAAGAAACCGGTCTGGCTCAGGTTATCCGCAAAGGGTACGAACTGTTGCATCTGCTGACATTCTTCACCGCGGGACCAAAAGAAGCCCGCGCCTGGACTGTAGAACAAGGCTCGAAAGCACCGCAAGCAGCTGGTGCTATTCATACAGACTTTGAACGCGGATTCATTTGCGCCGAGACTATTGCTTATGCAGATTATGCAGAATGCGGCGGCGAAAGTGGTGCTAAAACAGCCGGTAAGTTACGTCAGGAAGGGCGAGACTATCTGGTAAATGATGGTGATGTCTTCCATTTCCGCTTTAATGTGTGATCGCGTTAACATACCGTTAGCGCCTTATTAACGGAATTTTATCCCCTATATGGGACCCTTGTTATAGATAAGAATAACAAGTATGAGGTTCCAATGCGCTTTCGTTTGACACTGATTGCAGCTGTAATGCTATGTTCCGGTGCGCTTATGGCGTTTACCTACAACACGAATCTGCCAGAGAAGGCTCAAACAGCATTGGCGCCTGAAGTTGCAGCTGATCGGGAAGCACTTGAACAGCAAGTTCTTGATCAGGCAGCCGACAGTAACGTCAGCGATATCATCGAGTCTCAGAAAGAATTTCAGCCTCCGCAGCCTATATATCTTGACGGTCAGCCACAGACTGATTGGCCGAAATAGGCGGCTTTAGAAAAGAATAGTCCTTCTTAATCTTTTGTTAAATATTTCGTTAACATTGCGAAAGATCTTCTCGTTAGGGTGCCAGTGTGACATCAGATAATTCGGAGATCTTCTATGAAAAACATTATATTCTTAGCACTTATCGCGTTTTTATATTCCCTGTCAGTTGATGCAGGCCATGGGTCTGTCTCGCCTCGCAGGTCATATAGTTCTCCCAATATATCTATGCTAGATTTTACAGTTGGGCCTTCCAAAGTAACAATGAAGAATGATGAAGCAGAGGAAGCACCAAAAAAGCTT
>JBMYXZ010000117.1:0-213 GCA_049608925.1 Alphaproteobacteria bacterium
TCTGACATAGGCTGGATCTGCGCGCCCAATGGGTTCGCCAAAATGTTCGGCAATGACAGACTCATTTACCCGGTTGGGGCCGCTTACCAAGATCATTACAGGTTTGCCAGATTCTTTGCCTTGAAAGACCAAAGATTTAACAATTTGCGCGACGTCACACCCAATGGTATTCGCGGCATCCTGCGCAGTGCGCGTGCTGGCATCTAGTTCGAC
>JBMYXZ010000117.1:223-3143 GCA_049608925.1 Alphaproteobacteria bacterium
AAGTCTTGTAATTTTTGAGCGCTTTTGGGAAGAGGTTGTGACATGAAGGACTCCTGAACAACAAGCTGATACTTATGATGGTGCCCCCAGGGAGACTCGAACTCCCACGACCATACGGTCAACAGATTTTGAATCTGCCGCGTCTACCAATTCCGCCACAGGGGCGCACAATCAAAAGTGCTGAACATTGGTAGCATTTCTTTTGTATAAGCTCAACAGGAATTTGTACAAAATGATTGCGCCCTTCATGACAATTTTCTATCCTAGCAAAAATAATGGAGGCAATTTTATGACGTTTTTTCAGATATTTCTGATTTTGGTTGCGGTGGCAGCCGTGTGGGATTTCATGACCTATAAAATACCAAATGCATTGGTGATTGGGATTATAGGACTGTTCTTTGTCGAAAATTATCTCTCTTCAACTGGTTTTATCTATGCCCCTTATCAAACATTTGTACTGGCTATCCTGGTAGGGTTTTTGCTGTATTTATTCCGAGTTATTGGGGCAGGAGACGCAAAACTGTTGGCGGCGTGTTCTCTATGGGCGGCGGATCATAGCTTGATGATTTTTCTAGCAGCAACCATTATTTCTGGTGGTATTATATCATTGGCATACCTGCGCTTTAGCAAAGCCATCAATACTTTGCGGCCTGCTGGCGCGAACACTGTTGAATATCAAGGGCATTTGGCTGTGCCTTATGCGATACCTATTTTCATAGGATGTCTTAGCATGGCGCTTGTCATGTGATAAACTCTTTGCATGAAAGAACTTGCTACTCCTAAAGATTTGAAACGACCTTCCGATTGGCGAACGCTTATGACGCTGATGCCTTATTTGTGGAAGGAGGGGATGCGCTTTCGCGTCGTGCTATCAGGGGTTTTACTGATCCTTGGAAAGCTGACTAGCATTCTGATCCCAATTTTCTATAAGCTTGCCGTGGATGCTTTGTCGCAACCAAAAGAGCTTTTGGTTGCTTTGCCAGTATTGCTGCTGGTGGGTTATGGCGTGACACGTTTAATTTCGGTGGCCTTTGCCGAGGTTAAAGATGCAATCTTTGCTAAGGTTGCCCAAGGGGCCATACGGCATGCGGGAATGTGTACCTTTCACCATTTACACCAGCTAAGCCTGCGCTTTCATCTGGACCGAAAAACGGGTGGGCTAACCCGGGCGATTGAACGAGGTGTGAAAGCGATCGAGCGCGTTTTGCGGTTCTCTATGTTCAATATCCTGCCGACAATCTTTGAGATATCTTTTGTCAGCATAACCTTGTGGATACTGTTTGATTGGACATTTGTTGTGGTTACCGTCGTAACGCTTGCCATCTACATTTGGTATACAGTGGCAATCACGCAGTGGCGCACGAAATTTGTCCGCAAGATGAATAAAGTTGATAATCAGGCCAATACCATGGCGATTGATAGCTTGTTGAACTATGAAACCGTCAAATATTTTTGTAATGAGCGCCACGAAGAGTTGCGCTTTGATGATTCATTGCGTGTTTATGAAGGTGCGGCAATTAAAAACAGTGTTAGCTTATCAATACTAAACGTAGGGCAGGGGTTGATCATTGCGCTGGGCTTGATGATTGTCATGATGATGGCAGGTCAAGGGGTGGTTGACGGCACAATGACCATTGGTGACTTCGTCCTGGTCAATACGTATCTGCTGCAATTGGCGTTGCCTCTTGGATTTTTAGGGTTTGCCTACCGTGAGATAAAATTGGCCTTGGTAGACATGGAATATATGTTCGAGCTGGCAGAGGTCGACCGAGAAATCACCGATAAACCTGATGCAAAAGATCTTCAGATTCAGCGCGGAGCCATAACTTTTGACTCAGTAAACTTCTCGTACAATCCTGAAAGACCGATATTGAAGGGCCTGTCTTTTGAGGTGCCGGCTGGTCATACGGTTGCGATTGTTGGGGCAAGTGGCGCAGGAAAATCTACGTTATCGCGCCTGCTATTTAGGTTTTATGATGTATCACAAGGGGCCATCACGATTGATGGTCAAGATATCCGAGATATCACCCAGCATAGCCTGCGATCGGCGATTGGGATCGTGCCGCAGGATACTGTTCTGTTTAATGACACAATTGCCTATAACATCGCTTATGGCAGGCCCGGGGCTTCGGAGGAAGAAATCTTGGCTGCGGCAAAGATCGCGCGCATCCACGATTTTATTGAAAACCTTCCCAATGGTTATGAATCCCTGGTTGGAGAGAGAGGGCTGAAGCTTTCTGGAGGTGAAAAGCAGCGCGTGGCGATTGCCCGTACTATCTTAAAGCAGCCAGATATTTTCTTATTTGACGAGGCCACATCGGCTTTAGATACCCATACTGAGAAAGCGATTCAACAGAGCTTGCGCGACGTGTCATCCAATCGAACAACGTTAATTATCGCGCACCGGCTTTCAACCGTCACCCATGCTAATCAGATACTGGTGATGGACAGTGGGGAAATTGTCGAGCGCGGAACGCATCAAGAATTGCTGGCAAAGAAAGATATTTATGCGGCAATGTGGGCGCGACAGCTTGAGGAAGAAAAGGTCGCCTAAACAGGGAAAGGCAACACATGAAATTTGGGCTTTCAGATTATTTAGCCATGTACAGGAAGCGAGGATTAAAGCTGCCTTTTTTCTATTTTCTGGAAAATCACTTGTTTGATATTGTAAACCGAACAGAAACGCATACCTGGTTGCCGAAAGATCATTTCACTGAATCTCCGGCAAACTTTGAAAATGGCGTTTTGTATATGAGCAGCTGGACAAGCATTATTCAGTCTGCAACAAAATTTGTCCTGGATAGTTTTTCCATAGAACCAGCCGATTGTGCTTTTGTTGACATTGGGTGTGGGAAGGGAAAAGTCATGTGTGTATGGCGCAAGATGTTGCCAGAAACGGCGTCTGTGATTGGTATTGATT
>JBMYXZ010000118.1:0-3142 GCA_049608925.1 Alphaproteobacteria bacterium
GTCAAGCCGCGGAAAGTCGGAGCCTGTGGGACTTATTGGAGAGAGCCTTAAAACATTAAGGCTTTTCCCACCGTTCTAAATTATCCCGGACACTCATAGGGCAAGTCACGGAGCGTCGAAGTATGGGACAGGACTGAAAAATTCGAACTTTTGCATCACCCAATAAATACGTGTTGTAGGTTCGTGTAGTTCCTCAGGAGTTCGACATAGCTTTTACACTCGTGCGGAACAGGAACCAGTCTTAACGTCTTTAATCTAGAATATACAGGCTTATACCCCACGATCCCATCAGGATGAATGGTGAGGTGTCTCAATGCAGGAAGTTCAAGGATACGCTCAAAACCATCAGGCTGTTCTTCCTGGACTAAATAGACATCAGTCAAAACGCTGTTGCCAAGGGATAGTTTGCTGACATCACACTTGTGAATCTTCAGGGTTTTAAGCATTGTGTTGTGTTGAAGATTCAGAGCCTGATTATAGGGCTCTTGTCTGGTGAGTTCTAATGATTGAAGACGTGTGAGATGCTGGAGTGGTGTGAATGCATTTGTTTGGCAGTCATCAGGGCGAAAAAGCTTAGCTGATTTTAATGTAAGGCTTTCAAGTTGGCTCAAGTGCTGCAAAAATTCAAAGTCTTCTGCGTTTATTTTTGTCTCTACTAGCGTCACATTGCGCAGGTTTTGCCACTTAGCAAAATCATTTTGCAAACAAAAAACCTCTCCACTGTTTCTTAAGTCCGCGTCATTTTTTACAATTCTAAACTGACAGTTTAGTTGCAAAAGTTGAATATTATCCATCACGGGCAATCTAACACCTGATGGAGTTCCTGAATTATAATAAAAACCTCCAAATTCTAATGATCTTAGGCTTTTATTGTTGCAAATCAATTCCAGTCGTTTGCTACTAAGTAAGATTCCATCTAAGCTAAGAAGCCTCAATCCTCTATAGTCTGAGAGTTGTTCTAGAACGGATAGTTTTTTATCTCGTCCATCAGTGGCATTGGTGTTAAAATCCCCTGCTTCTATAGAACTAACCTGTTCATCTGGCGCTAGAAAACTTATGTTCACATCTATTGCCTTTAGATTTTTTAATTCGAGAAATATTTCATCCCAGAAGTATGTTCTGACGACCAAGGATCGAAGCTTTGTAAGTTCGTTCAGTTTCTCGATGAAATTCTTGATATTCTGCTGACAACCCAATTCAACCTCGAGAGTTTCAAGTGCTTTTACGCCATCCAACCCCCAAAGAAAGAAATGCCTAGGTCGCTCAAAATATGCATCGAATGGTACATACCCAGGCATAAATGCATCATATATACATAAGAATTTGCTATTCAGGCTATTAATATCCCTCAGGTGCGATATTTTCTGTTTACAGACAACGCCAGAGAGGTGTTTAAGGTTTGGAAATTTAAAGCGTACTAGCTGGATTAACTCTCCGCCGCAATCAAGGGCAGCAAGATTTTGACGAAAATAGTCATTAAGCCTCAATATATAGGACGGAACTTTAAGCCATAGAATGCGACCTGACTTTCTTTTGGGATTCTTAAGCAGATATTTCCGCGTGCCCTTGTTTATGGGGTAGGCGGCAGTCATGACCCCTGGGAGATTATAGATGTAGTCCACAAAATCTCTTGGTAATTTATGAAAAATATGGAGGCTTTTCTCCTCAGAAGGATCAGAACAATAACCCGGTGAAAAAGAAATTCCTGCTACTAAGAAACACAATACTAAAACGCGTACAACCACTACTTCTTCCTTGCGGCACTCATATAATTCTTCCACACCTTACCGGGCAAGCTGCCTCCGGTAACTTTTTTCATCGGCTTGTTGTTATCATTGCCTAACCAAACGCCAGTCACCAATCTTGGGTTGTCTGCGTATCCGACAATCCAGGCGTCCACATAATTTTGTGTCGTTCCCGTTTTACCACAGCAGCCTGCAGAAATGCTTGCGGACTTACCGGTACCATATTGCATTACAGCATTCAACATATGGGCCATCTGATTAGCGGTTGTTTGCGACAGTACGCGGTTTCCGCCAGATTTCTTGCGGCGATACAGGATTTTGCCCTTGCGATCACGGATCTCGACAATCCCGTATGGCCACACGCCGCGACCACCATTTGCCACGGTTGCAACCGAAGCTGTCAGCTGCAACAAGGTTACATTACCGGTGCCTAGTACTATTGTCAGATCATTTGGCAGTGGTTGGGTGATGCCAAGACGGTGGGCCACACGCTTGATCTTTTTCAGGCCTAGCTTTTTAGAAACACGAACGGTTCCTGTGTTCACCGAATAAGCGAATGTATCTTGCAGGGATAAGTCTCCACGGGTTCTCCATAGATAGTTCTTTGGCTTCCAGGAACCGATTTTAATGGCACCATCTGACACGCGTGTCTTGCGGTCATATCCATTTTCCAATGCTGCCAAGAACGGGAATATTTTAAAAATAGAGCCAGATTGGCGCATGGCTTGCACGGCACGATTGAATTTGCTTTTGCCATAGTCCATGCCTCCAACCATTGCACGCACCGCGCCGTCCGTACTCATGGACAGAACAGCCACTTGGCTGACTTTTTTTTCCTTGCGGTATTGTGAGACAACCTTACGTGCTTCACGTTCAGCATGGCGCTGTAGCTTGGGATCAAAAGTTGTTTTTACAACAATGTCTCTGTCTACTTTGCCAATATAATTGGGCAAAGAATCGATAATCCAGTCGACAAAATACCTACCCACATGAGCCTTTTCATGAGCGGTCCGCATGCGTGCTCGCGAAGACTTAAGAGAGGCACGGCGCTTGTGAGAGATAAATCCTGCATCTACCATGGCCACTAGAACAGTTTGCGCCCGTTGGTTAGCGCGATCGGGATCACTGGTTGGCGAAAATCGAGACGGGGCCTTCAGCAGACCAGCAATAACTGCAGATTCATACAGCGTTAAATGCTTTGCGCGCTTGCCAAAATATTTATGGGCAGCTGCTTCGATGCCATAGACGCCCGACCCAAGATAGACACGATTTAGGTACATACTCAGGATTTGCTTTTTGCTGAATTTATATTCCAACCATAGGGAAAATAATAGCTCTTGGATCTTACGCCTGAAGGATCTGTCCGAACTTTTATACATATTTTCCGAGAGGAAAAA
>JBMYXZ010000119.1:0-3055 GCA_049608925.1 Alphaproteobacteria bacterium
TCTTTACGTATTGTTGGGGACCCAAAGCTACACGGAGTGCCGATTAAACTTCTGAAATAAAACAATTAAATGGATCCCGCGGTCAAGCCGCGGGAAGTCGGAGTGTGTGGAGTTGAGTGGAGAGCGCCTTGAAGCAGCAAGCTCTTCCATCCTGCATAAAATTATTCTGGACAGTTATGGGACAAGCCGCGGAAAGTCGGAGTGTGTGGGGCTGAGTGGAGAGAGCCTCGAAACAGCTTAGAATTTCCCACCACCACAATTTATCCCTGAAACTTGTCTTATAGCTCCAGGTCAGTAATACGTTTTTGTGCATTGCCTTCCACGATATCCATCAGCATGTCTATCAATCTTGCTTCAAGTCCCCACGAGCAAGCCTTGCCTTGGTTTGCATATACCATAGCTCTTTGGTTTTCTGCCTTCCCAACAGCAGGATTTAGGACGACTTTCGCGTACAAGTCTTGTAGCATTTTGATTCTTCCTATATCTGCTCCGGTAGCATTATGATTTAGATGTCTATGTGTTGTTTTGGCTTCTCTACCGCAATTTTCCAATGCTTGTAGTTCTTGATCAAATGAATCCCCACCAAATTTAAATGCTGGGTAGAACGCATCATACATCCTTATCAATTCTTTTAAGGGGATTCCTTGATCGTTTTCATTCATGTACGCTTTAACAGACATGGCGCTTTCGCGGTAAAGAAGCGCGAAATCCTTGTAACTTAGGTGATAAGCTTTATCACGCAGGTCGGCATACTTGTTAGCGATCATAATATTATCAATGAATTTATTTTTCATAGCTTCTTTCCAAGACCCAATGGTTTTTAAACACGTCTTATAGCTATCAATTTCCTGCTGTTCGGCTTCTCGTTCTTTATGAGCAACACTCTGGATCTCCTTTTCTGCTTCCTCGAGCAGTTTGTTCCGGTGATATCTTGCTTGACCTGCATATTCTTTAGCGAGCTCTTGCGCTATGCAATCTTTTCCACGGGAGATAAAATCGTGTTTCAGACCATTTTGAGATGCAAAAACAGCTGGGTCTGCATAACTCATAACACTACATACAGTGTGAATGTCAGGTTTGGCTTCTGGGCAGAAAGAAGCAACCGCAATCATCTGATACGTCCATGCACCTTTTTCTTTTACACTCTGGAAAGTTTTTAAAATGCCCAAGTCTGAAAGCGCATCTCGTTTAGGAAGGTAGAATTTACTATCATCAAGCTGGCCACCTGCGGTGTTTGAATTGTCAGCTGGCTGGGTAGTTTTTTCTTCCTCTTCTTCTTTTCCTTTTTTCGCGCTACTTATAGCAGCAATCTTAGCTTCCATATCATCTGTGGGTTGTTGCATCTGCGCAGATAGTGCTAAAGCCACTCGTAAGGCTTCGTCTTCATCAAAGTATCCATTCCATTCTGATGCAGAAGCCATTCCAACGGAAATAAGTGCTGACAGTGAGTATATAATAGTGTTTTTCACGATAAGTAATCCTTTAAATAAATAATACACTGAATATATATATGCTGTTTATTTAAAAGATAAAACCCGTGAAAAACACTGGTATAAATTCTTGGATGAATAGTGCGCCTTGTAGCAAGCAGTAGTTATTTTCGGCTGCTGATGTATGCGTTATCATTTAAGGGGCTGGGATCATGCATGGCGCATTCCAGCATGAAGTGCTCGTGAATTAGATCGCACATGCGCTCGTTTTGCAGGGAATACATCACGGCGGCACCGGTTACAATATTCTCTGGGATGTAATCAGTTTCTACCTCGGGGATTGTAGCCTCAATGGTGCCGTTTTCGCGCAGGACAATAGCGGCATCCAGCGGGCCCAAGGATATGTCTTGTTTGTCATCATAGGTCATTTTCATTGTTCATTTTTTTTATAAAATGCCTTTTGTTTGTTTATGCTACTTGTTGATCTTGCTCCAGCCCAAGCGAGTCCATTAACTCCCGCCATTCGCGAGGGCTGATGCCTAGCTCTTTTGGATCAACTTTCTTGCCTTGAATCATCTGACGCACAGCTTCAACACCATTTTTGGAAATCCTAGTGCCATGGCGATTATGATTCATGAAGGCTTCGTATGTATGTGGTACCCAACGCTTTACCAAGTCCAGCATGGTCTCGGCATAGCAACGGATTTCATACTGCGCATGGCTGTCTGCGCGTAAGCTTAAGAAATGCAGCAGGTTATGCAGATCAATCTTCCAGTACCATTCAGTGTAATAGTTCAACGTTAGATTCATACGTGCCAACTCGCGCGCCAGGGAAGGGCGCGATTCGTCCAACGTATTGCCTTCAATATCTTCATTCAACATCTTTTGATAGTTCTGATAGCATTGCTGGGCATCTTTTTTCAGCATGTTCAAGACTTCTGCTGATTCCTCATTCGAAAGGGCTGCATCACGGCCTTGGCGATTAGACTGAGACTGCTGAGCAAGATTTTCAGCTTTTGGCAGATAAAATTCGTCTTCGACAATTGAATAGCGGGCGGAATATTCATTCACATTTGCCGTGCGGTGGCGAATCCACTGACGCGCAATAAAGATCGGCAACTTAATGTGAAACTTGATCTCGCACATCTCGAAAGGGGTAGTATGACGATGGCGCATCAGATAGTTAATCAGGCCTCGGTCTTCATTAACCTTCTTCGTACCTGTGCCGTACGAAACACGCGCCGCCTGAACAATAGAATTGTCGTCGCCCATGTAATCAACTACACGTACAAAACCATGATCCAGCACTTGTTGCGGGTCGTATAGTACTTCTTCCAGCGCAGGGGCAATAGGCCTTTTTGTTTGAAAGGATTGCTGCTTTTGTTCTGCAATTTCAGTTGCTTGTGTGTTGCTTACGGTCATTAGTCCTACCAATAAATGTATCGTACTTACCAATAAAGCACAGCCATATGCTCTTGCCAACAGGCAAAATTATCCCAGTGTGAAATATCCTTTACAGGCAAATTAGATTATGACTTTCCTACTCATGGAGTATGTGAAGTAAAATTATCTGATAATGAATGGTATAGAGTAACAGAAAGAGACTTTAGATCGTTTGATGGCCC
>JBMYXZ010000120.1:0-2874 GCA_049608925.1 Alphaproteobacteria bacterium
TATCAAGATTTTTCATCTACATAAAATACTGAAAAATAATTAAAAAATGGATTCCGCGGTCAAGCCGCGGAAAGTCGGAGTGTGTTTAATTGAGTGGAGAGAGCCTTGAAACATTAAGGCTTTCCGTCCATTAAAAATTATCCCGGACACTTATGGGGCAAGCCGCGGAAAGTCGGAGCCTGTGGGGCTGAGTGAAGAGTTCCTTGAAACAGCTGGCTTTCCCATCACCATAAGTTTACCCCCGACACTTACAGGCCCACCTGCAGCTCTAATCCATCGTATCCTGGGATAACATTATCCGGTGTGGTTTTCATGACTTGATCATAGTCCATTTCATGATTCATATGGATCAAGACCGCCTGCTTGGGTTGTACGCGCTCGATCCAGCTTAATGTTCTCTCCAAGTGTGAATGGGTGTGACTGCCGGGGGTGATCTTTAAGCAATCAACAAACCAATAGTCGATACCATCAAGGACTTCGAAGGCTTTGTCATCCAGTGTTAAGACGTCCGTCGAGTAAGCAACATTGCCAAAGCGATACCCTAATGTAGTGCTATAGCCATGATCTTGCACAAAGGGTTGAAAGCGTATACCGCAGATTTCAACGGGATCGGTAGAAATGACGTTCGGCTGTAGAATGACAGGGTATGATGCCGGGCGCTCGCTGCCATCTTTGGGGGCGAATAAATAGGAAAAACGATCGGTCAAGGACGTAATGGTCGCATTGTCTCCATAGATAGGAATGGGGGTTCGGCCGCCTGCGAAATACATGGGCCTCAGTTCATCGATTCCATGGGTATGATCCGCGTGATCGTGGGTATACAGGACAGCATTAATGTTTGAGATACTCGCATCAAGCAATTGTTGCCTTATGTCTGGAGAGGTGTCGATAATGATATTCTGGCCATTGTGTTGTATCAGCAGAGAGCAACGACGTCGGTGATTCTTCGGGTTTGTCGGGTCACAAGCGCCCCAATGCCCGGTGATGAGCGGAACACCACCGGAAGGACCACTGCCAAGAAGGGTGAGGTGCATTTATGAATTACACCCAAGGTTGTTGTAAGAATCTCAGAGCTGCTATCTTTCTTGAGTCCTTGGTGACAAGACCATTATCACCACGCATTAAAATAATTGTCATAAATTGGTTATTATGCTCTAAGCAATAGCGTAGAACTGTATGTGGGTGGCCTAGGCTGTAATCTACAGCTTCACTCTTTGTAAATTTAATGTCGCTATTGCCCTTACTTGCTTCCTGCAAGAAGGTGAGTGGGGGAGTGTCGATCTTAGAGTACCCAGAAAGCTCCTCACTTCTTGTTGTATAGAGCTGAGCACTTTTTAATTTTTCCTTGACGCTACCAAAGTTGCTTCCAACTACAAAGTACTTTTTGCTATTTCCTGAGCCTCCGATATCGCACACTACAAGAGGAAGATGTACCCATTCAAATAGTTCACTATCAACGGCATATGTCCTGCAAGCTTTCTTTATGCACTCAATAAAAATTTCAACATATAGACTTGGAAAATCATCCGCATCGCTGCGTGTGTCCCTTGCGACCCTTTTTCTGCTCCAGCTTAGAAGATTAGTGACGCTAGACGCTGTCGATACTTGGCCCTCAAGCTTTTGTAGGGTTTTCTTATTCAACTCAGTTGTCATGAACTCCTTAAACTCAAGTGCTTCCTTTGCTTGTTGTTTTCTTTCGGCTGCTTTAAGGCCCTGAAGCTTTGCGACTTTTTGCTCAGATACCTCCAACGCTTTCCGCAACTCTGCTATCTTTTGAAGTAACCCCTCATTCTCTTCCGTAACTGCCTGAAGTTGATCCGAGGCCTTTTTCTCCCGCAGCAGTACTTCCTTCATTTTTTCTTCTCGCTGCTGAACTTCGTGGCGACTCCTTTTTTCAATCTCTTCTACTTGCGCAGTTAGCAGCATTTTCTCTTCTTCCCAACCTGCAGCTTTTTCTTTATGCTCTCTAAAGGCTTTTCGTATTTGCTTGCATTGACCGTTTTTGCACTCTTTCCTTTCTTGCTGGCTGGCTATTGAATAGTCTGAGATAAAAAATGATATAAGTGCTGAGATTGCAAGTGTTGAGAAGAACTTCATAAGACCACCCTATTGATATTATTTATTATACAATGAATTTTACCATGAATCATGGCAGGACAAAACAGCAAAAAATGCAAGATTTGCCAAAGGGTTTTATGCTATGTTACTTGTCATGTTTCAATATTGCTTGCCTGGCATGCCGATTAAACCGCTTCATAATATTATCCCAAAAATTTCGCGCACAGCGTATAAGCGCAAGGGTTTTGCCCATGCAGGGTTGATCAGCAATTGGGCGCAAATTATAGGGCCGGAGTTTGCCAAGTCAACCCATCCTGTCCGCTTAAGCTTTAAACCAAATACCCGCCAAAACGGTGTGTTGCATTTAAATGTTTCCAGCGGCTCTGCGCTGCTTTTGAAGCATATCGAGCCGGAAATTCTGGACCGAATTAACAGCTATTTTGGCTATCCTGCCGTTGCGCACATCAAATATAACCAGCAGCATATCGTGCAGGCTGTTAAAAAAGCGCCTGCAAAACAGGATGGGCCAAAAAAATCTGTCGAGCTGCCGGATATAGCAGATGAAGGTTTGCGTCAAGCGCTGCAAGAATACGGCCAGTCCATATTATCGCAAGACGTTTCCAAGAAATGATGATGTGGGGTGGTTTTCTACATAAGTGTCAGGAATAATTTTATGCTGAAGGGAAAGCCCTACTGTTTCGAGGCTCTCTCCACTCAGCCCCACACACTCCGACTTTCCGCGGCTTGACCGCGGAATCCATTTAATTGTTTAGCTGGCGTCCAGTATTGCCTTACAAAACACTGAAAAAATTGCAA
>JBMYXZ010000121.1:0-2637 GCA_049608925.1 Alphaproteobacteria bacterium
GGATTGGTGCTTGGTCGTCTAGCATCCGTCATTGCCAAAAGGCTGCGCGGAAAGCATCGTCCTGACTATACACCCCATGTTAATTGTGGTGATAAAATCGTTGTGATCAATGCTGAAAAGATTAAGATCACTGGGAACAAGCGTGACACTAAAACATATTATCGTCACACAGGATATCCTGGTGGAATCAAGTCAGCTGTTGCTGGCGAAATCTTGGATGGCAAACACCCAGAGCGTGTTTTGCACAAGGCAATTGAGCGTATGATCCCAAGATCACCTCTTGGCCGTCAGCAGATGAAAAACTTGCGTGTATACGCTGGAACTGAGCATCCGCATGAGGCTCAGAACCCTGCTGTGCTGGATGTCGCTGCAATGAATGAAAAAAATGCCCGCTGAGGGAATGGAGAGTACTTTTAGATGACACCTGAAAAAAAGACTACATTAGAAGACTTAAAGTCTACATTACAAGACGCGGCGCCAGAGACTGTTGCAGCTGCGGCTAGCGACGCTGCTGCTGAAGAGCAAGTAATTGAAGCACAACCTATCATCGATAACCTAGGTCGCTCTCGCGCAACAGGTAAGCGTAAAGATGCTGTTGCCCGTGTATGGATCAAGCCAGGCACAGGTAAGGTTACTGTAAACGGTCGCGATGTTTCTGTTTTCTTTGCACGCCCTACACAGCAAATGGTTATCAACAACCCATTCAAGATTGCTGGTCGTGAGAATCAGTATGATGTGATGGCTACTGTTAAAGGTGGCGGCCTTTCTGGACAAGCTGGTGCTGTTCGTCATGGAATCAGCAAGGCTTTGACATACCAAGAGCCAGCCCTACGTACAATCCTGAAGAAGGAAGGCCTTCTTACACGTGACAGCCGTGTGGTTGAGCGTAAGAAATACGGTCGCAAAAAAGCGCGTCGTAGCTTCCAGTTCTCAAAGCGCTAAGCTTTACAGGACAGTTATTCAGAAAAATGGCAGAGCTTTCGGGCTCTGCCATTTTTTTTGTCACACCTATATCCTTAAAATTTTTTGAAACATCTTTTTTCTATACATGGCATAGAATATTTCTTAAAAATAGATCATCTAATAGGGAATTAGGAGACAATAAAGAATGGCTATCGCCTCGGTTGCAGCAAGCAGCACAAAAACAACATCCACAACAGACAGTATCCTTAAAACAATCAATGACAGTGGCGCAGAATTTGTTGATTTCAGATTCACGGATACCAAAGGGATATGGCATCACCTTTCATTCCATCAACAATCGGTTGATGCGACACTTTTGGAAAATGGTATTATGTTTGATGGCTCCTCAATTGCCGGGTGGCGGTCAATCGACAACTCTGACATGATGCTGATGATTGATGGCTCGAACCTAGTGGTTGACCAGCTGTCTGAACGTCCTTCTCTAATCGCTTACTGTAATGTGCATGACCCTGATACAGGCGCGGCTTATGACCGAGACCCACGCTCAACAGCCATTAAAGCAGAAGAATACATGCGAGGCACAGGCATCGCGGACACAGCTTACTTTGGCCCAGAACCAGAATTCTTTATCTTTGACGACATCTACTTTGATAACAGTGCCAATGGTGCATATTATTCAATCCATTCGGAAGAAGGTGCCTATCCTGGCATTGCATTAAATGACCGTGTGGACATCAGGCGCCGTAACTTGGGGCATCGCCCTATGGCTGGTGGTGCGTACTTCCCTGCTCCACCAGTTGATTCCGCAAACGAGATTCGTTCGGAAATGGTATCGATCCTGAACACCATGGGGCTGCAAAGTGAAAAGCATCATCACGAAGTGGCACCTAGCCAAAACGAGATTGGGTTTAAATATGCCGAGCTGCTGAAAACAGCTGATAATCTGCAGCTGTTTAAGTATGTCGTGCAAAATGTTGCACACCGTGAAAACAAAACCGCAACGTTTATGCCTAAACCAGTCTTTGGAGACAATGGCTCTGGTATGCATGTGCATCAATCTTTGTGGAAAGGTGACAAGAACCTGTTTGCAGGCAATGAATATAATCACCTGTCAGAAACAGCTCTGTTCTATATTGGCGGTATTATCAAACATGCCCGAGCACTTAATGCCTTCACGAACCCTACTACCAACAGCTACAAGCGCTTGGTCCCAGGTTTTGAAGCACCAGTTTACAAAACATATTCGGCCAAGAATCGTTCTGCGGCTGTTCGGATTCCGTTTACTCATGGTGATAACGCTCGCCGGATTGAAGTACGCTTCCCAGATCCAACTGCGAATGGCTATCTTGCCCTTGCGGCCATGCTTATGGCGGGCCTTGATGGAATAGCCAATAAAGTTCATCCAGGTGATGCAATGGACAGCAACCTGTTTGATGATTCAGCGCACAATTTGACGAAGGATGACATGATGTGCACCTCGCTGCAAGATGCCATCCGTGAACTTGATAAAGATCGAACGTTCTTAACCAAAGGTGATGTATTTACCGATGGTCAGATCGATGCCTATAGCAACTTGAAGCAAAAAGAAATCGACTCCTTTAGCAGAGCGCCACATCCTATTGAATTCCAGATGTATTATAGTTCTTAGGGTATTAAGGGGGATGTTACAACATCCCCTACTCTTAGAAATAAGTGTTTGGAACAAATTATGCG
>JBMYXZ010000122.1:0-2566 GCA_049608925.1 Alphaproteobacteria bacterium
TAAAGCCCGGAGCGTCGGAGTGTGGGGTAGAGGAATGAGAAAGTCCTAAAACAGCATGCTCTTCCATCCATCATAAATTTATTCCGGACAGTTATGGGGCCTGCCATGGGAAGTCGGAGTATCGAATGGGGGCGGAGAAAATTCTGACAAAGCAGGATTTTTTCCGCCCCCGGCACATTACAGGGCCTTAAGATAAATGACTACTTCCCTTTCTTTTCTTTCCTAGCTGCTTTTTTGGCAGCCCTTGCATCTTTTTTCACCTGCCTCTTTTCTTGCCTCAACTCCTTCTTATCCTCTCTAAAACCTTGTCTAATTTCTTTTTTCTCGGCGCGAGAATCAGCTTCTTTCATGGCGGCCTTCTTATCATCTTTCAAATCTGCTTTTTCATCCTTCAAACGCACCAGATCTTGTTTTTTCTTAATTTTGATTTTCTCTAGCTCGCTCAAGCCCTCATTTCGGACATCTTGAACTGAAGATCGAGACATCATTTTATAGTTCGCCTCGCCATCATTTTTTTCATCCTTTATATTAGGCGTCAAGCCAATTAGACGGATTTTTCCCGCAGGAGGATCCATGAACTTATTTGCATCCACTACTGTAATGGCGCTGTGACCGATCAGCATATTTGTCCAAATATCAAAGGCAGACTTAAGTACGAAACCAAAACCTTTCGTTGCAATACCAGCGATTTGTGCTTCTGGCGTGCCAAGGCCTGCTATATCATCCCCATATTCAGCAAGGTTTTCTTGGATACCCCCAAAGATATCGCCCAGCTTATCATAGTGATCCCCAACACCAAGCAACTCGAGTGGCTCCATACCTTGGTCTTGACCAACAACCCCAGCATAGAAATTGGTTGCACTTAAGGCTAAACGAAAACGCTGGATACCGCGAAACAGGAACAACACGGAATGGCCCGGTTTAATTTCATACTTACCATTAATTGCGCCTGCAAAGTGGACAATTGAATCGCCATCACCAAGATCTTCTATCCGGTGGCGTTTTTCGTGCATAGGCCCTTTAAGCCCCTTAAATAAGCGAGCGCCAATTGCTGAATATGGCGAAACTTTGATTGTTTCCTGGGTTTTATTTTTCACCAGCAATTATATTGCTTGTACGTCGGATGAAGCTGTACAGAAAAACAAAACAGCTAAAAATGAATAAATGATTCGCATTAGAGTCTCCGTTGGATATTAAGATATGGTTTAATTCTGACATATAGGGATTAAATTTTGTTTAGTCAGGTGGGTATAAATCGTGAGGGGGAAGTATATCCCACCCACAAATATATCGTCTATCTGTGGGTGGGAGAAAAGGATGAGACAAAGCCTCTGTTATTTCTTATAGCTCTGTGTAAGCCCTATAAGACTTCTATACATGCCGGGTTTGGTATTGCCATTAACAACCATAATAGTAACATTTCGACAAGTACTAGACTGAGCAAGCTTATATATACCTTTGAAGAGAGAGTCAAGAGCGACACCGGCTGCCTGCGCAGGTTTGGCATTGGAGTGCATTTCAGAAATGGCTTTCCCTAGATCTTTAAGGCTTCCACTAAATCCTGCAAAAGTAGTTTGCATACTTTGATATCTGCTTCCAACTGTGACAACCTCCAAGGGCACCACGCCAGTTAGACCACCAAAAATCGCTGCTTTAAATTCCGTTTCTTTAAAACAACCAAGCTTTTGAAACCCCTGAAATGAAAATGTAACAGTATAACCACCAGGAACACGCTGTGGACCAATTAACCGGCCGGCATAATCATATCTAATGTTTTTGTTCCCGTAGTCATGTCTTTTATGATTCTTCTTATGGGCTCGGTTTTTAACCCCTCTGAACATTGAACTTTTAATTCCGCCGACAGCTTGCACATCGAACAATATGTCAATAAATTTCCCCTGCTCATTACGCACAAGATTGACTATTGTCAAATCATAAGCCCCGGCAACATCAGCAAGCATCACAGTCATTAAAGCTGCAAAACTTGTCTTAATTATTTTTTTAAATGAAGACATATTATTTCTCCCTGTATTAACATGTTTACTCTTTATTTTGACATACAGGGAATTAATATTCCCTTAATAAAGCATAAATCAGGGCATTTAAGTACATATAAACACAAAAAAAGCGCCCCGAAGGACGCTTTCTGTATCAAGATAATTCGTAGATTTTACGAATTTTTCTCTTTCTTTTCTTTGAACATCGTATGTTTGCCCAATTTTGGGTCATACTTACGTAGTTCTAGCTTTTCAGGCTTTTTCTTTGGATTCTTTGTTGTGATGTAAAAAAACCCAGTGCCCGCATCGCTTACCAAGCGGATATTAATCAAATCTTTCTTAGCCATGAGGAATCGATCTCTATATAGTGTTTCATAAACTTGGTTGGAATATATGCTGATTGCTGGAATATTGTCAAGGAATTCCGTGAAAGTATGGATTTAGCCATAACTGTCTGGAATAATTTTATGATGAATGGAAAGCCTTAATGTTCCAAGGCTATCTGCACTCAGCCACACACACTCCGACTTTCCGCGGCTTGACCGCGGAATCCATTTAATTGTTTTATT
>JBMYXZ010000123.1:0-2475 GCA_049608925.1 Alphaproteobacteria bacterium
AATAAAACAATTAAATGGATTCCGCGGTCAAGCCGCGGAAAGTCGGAGTGTGTGGGGTTGAGTTGAGCCGAGAGAGTGTTGAAACAGCAAGCTTCTCCATCCAGCATAAAATTATCCGGACACTTATTGGGCAAGCCGCGGTGGATGACCGGTATGAAAAATCCCGTAATTTTCGTCACTCAAAATTATGCTAAAAAATATGTTTTTAACCACTAGCCTCTGTATGCTTCACCCCCCACAGGCCGGCAGTAGACAGCCAGCCTTTAAAGCCCTCGACCTCGACTTTGCAGGCTTCTTCTGAGCACTTTTTAACTTTCGCGATGATGCCGGTTTGCAGTTGCGCAAGGGGTTTGGCGTTTAGGGGCTTGTCTTTCCTAAGGGTGGATTCTCCCTCCTGGACCATTACCGTCCGCATTCCCGACAGCATACTTTGATGCACCCAGCCTTCAGCGCCTTCTGGTCCGCGAATTTTGCGCCAATGATCGTATTCCGCTGTGATCTCAACAGGAAGGCCTCTGCGGGTGAATACCCATAAAACGGGATAACGTTTGCCTGGCCCCACGCGTACATTTATTTTATCGGATTTTAAAGATACAAACCTGGGAACAGGGAGGCCAGATTTTGCCTGCAGGGCGCCTGTTAGTAATGTACATAGAACCATGGCGCACAAGAAGTGTTTCATCAGACGAGTCTCCTAAAAATCACACAATTTGTCTTAGAGTGTCATTTTTTACCTGCCGAGTAAATACGTCTTGAATGGTGGTTGGTAAAATAGGTAAAATCAAGCATGTTTAAGACGATCCTAACTATATTACTGATAGTTGCTCTGATAGCGGTGGGAATTACCATGCTGCGCGGTGTGTTTTCGATGTTTGGCTCTGGCGATGAACGAAAAGAAAAAAGTCAGGGATTAATGCAAAAGCGCGTGATGTTCCAAGCGGTGGCGCTGATCTTGCTGGCAGCACTGCTGTTTATTGGCGGCAGTTCATGATCCAAGCCATCGGCGTGATCGGTGCAGGGCAAATGGGGGCTGGCATTGCACAAGTGTGTGCGATGGCTGGCTATCGCGTTGTTCTGCAAGATATTTCGGCCGAGCAATTGGAATCAGCTAAGATATCCATTCAGAATGGCTTTTTGAAACTTGTGTCAAAAGGCAAGCTTTCAGAAGAAGATAAAGAATCAGTCCTGGCTGAGCTTGCTACATCAACCGATGTTGCTGCATTATCTGATTGTGATTTGATTATTGAGGCTGCTACTGAATCGGAACAGCTAAAGCAAAAAATCTTTGAAGGGCTAGTGCCTCATCTTAAGGCTGGGTGTATTATTGCCACCAATACGTCATCTTTGTCGATTACGCGATTAGCATCCTTTACCCAGCATCCGCAACAGTTTATTGGCATGCACTTTATGAATCCAGTGCCGGTAATGCAGTTGGTTGAAGTCATTCGCGGCTTGGCGACTGATGATAAGACCTATCAAGCTGTTTTGGATGTGGTATCTAGGCTTGGCAAGCAAGCTGCAACGTCGCAGGATATACCAGGTTTTATCGTCAATCGTATCTTAATACCCATGATCAACGAGGCTATCTTTGTATTGCATGAAGGCGTTGGAGATCGCGAGTCTATTGATAAAGCCATGACGTTGGGGGCAGGTTTACCCATGGGTCCTCTGGCGCTGGCGGATATGATAGGATTAGATACGTGCCTTGCAATTATGCACGTTTTGTATGATGATTTCGGAGATTCAAAATATCGCCCCTGCCCATTGCTAAGCCAGTATGTGGCAGCAGGATGGCTGGGGCGCAAGTCTGGTCGAGGGTTTTATGAATACAACCCAACGCCAGCACCCGTGAATGTGGTAAAGGAGTAAAAAATGGAAGATGTTAAGGGCCTATCTTTTGAACAGGCTATGGCAGAGTTAGAAGGAATTGTTCGAAAGTTTGAGGAAGGGCAAGTCAGCCTGGAAGAGGCCATTACTTTTTACGAGCGCGGCAACAGTTTAAAAGCTCATTGCGAGGGCAAACTGAAAGATGCCGAGTTGCGCGTTGAGAAAATTGTAGCCGGTGAAGCTGGCCAAATAACCAGCGCACCCATTGCAGCTGCAGGGGAAGCATAAAAATTTAACAAAGGGAGACCATCATGGATGTCATCATTGTGCCAATTTTAAGCGTGATCGATATATTGTTAGGAATCTACACATGGGTGTTGATAATCTCGATAATCATGAGCTGGCTAATCGCTTTTAATGTGATAAATACCTACAACGGCTTTGTCTCAACGCTCAGCGATATCTTGTACAGATTAACCGAGCCTGCCTTGCAGCCTATCAGGCGCTTTCTGCCAAGCTTCAGCGGGCTAGATTTATCGCCGTTGGTGTTAATTCTGCTGATATATTTCGTCAGACAAGTTATAGGGCGTCTTGCTGCCAAGCTGTTGGGCATGTAAAAGCGCGCCGATTTTTTACAGGAGTAGTTTA
>JBMYXZ010000124.1:0-2400 GCA_049608925.1 Alphaproteobacteria bacterium
CTGGTTAAAGAGTATCGGGCTGAAGGGCCTGCTTATACCCATCGTATCTATCGCAAAATACGCACTTCATATGCCCGGCATTACCGGCGAATGCTGCCTTTGATTCTTAACACATTGGAATTTCATTCCAACAATAGTGAATGGCGACCTTTGTTAGACGCGATTGACTTACTGAAAGATAGCTCACGGTCAGGTATTCGCTATTTTGCATTAGAGGATGTACCGGTCGAAGGTGTGGTGCGTAATAAATGGCGTGACATTGTTATTGAGGAAGGAGCACAAGGTAAACAACGCATCAACCGTATAAATTATGAAATATGTGTCCTTCAAAGTTTACGCAACAAACTGCGATCGAAGGAAATTTGGGTCAAGCACGCCAAACGGTTTTGTAATCCGGAAAAAGACCTTCCTTCTGACTTTGAAAAGCGGCGGGAAGTCTATTACACCGCACTTGGGCAGCCATTATCTGTTAACGAGTTCATCAATACCTTAGCAACAGAAATGCGCTGTGCATTAACAAAACTGAATACTGAGTTTCCGAACAATACGGCTGTAAAAATAAAGGTTGTGACTGGCAAGTCAAAGCTTTCTGTCTCACCCTTTGATCCACAACCCGATCCACCAAACCTTGATGCGTTGAAACGGGAATTAGGGCGTCGATGGCCAGCGACCAGTCTCCTGGACATTCTGAAGGAAACAGATCTGCGGGTTGGCTTTACAAAGGAATTTACATCGACTGCCACCCGCTCAGCCTTAAAAAAAGATGAAGTTTCCCGACGGTTATTATTGGCGCTTTATGGCCTGGGTACTAATGCAGGTTTAAAGGCATTATCTGCCGGCCCCAACGATGTTAGCTATAAAGAGCTGCTGTATATTCACCACCGTTACATTCATCAGGACAACCTGCGTCAGGCCGTTCGCGCTGTTGTCAATGCAACCCTGCAAGCCAGGTCATCCGAAGTCTGGGGAAACGGGACAACCAGTTGTGCTTCCGACTCAACAAAATTTGCAGCCTGGGATCAGAACCTGATGACTGAATGGCATCAGCGTTATGGTGGTCGTGGCGTTATGATTTACTGGCATGTTGATACGCAATCAACCTGTATCCATTCGCAACTAAAGCGTTGCTCATCTTCTGAGGTGGCTTCAATGATTGAAGGCGTACTTCATCATTGCACAGAGATGGAAATAGATCGTCAGTATGTTGATACACATGGGCAGAGTATTATCGCTTTTGCTTTTTGTTATTTGCTGGGCTTTGAGTTGATGCCGCGATTTAAAGGCATTCATAAACAAAAGTTGCTACGGCCGGATGCAAAGCAAGCCGGCGACTACCCTCATCTGGATGACATTTTTTACACCCACTCCATCAACTGGAATCTTATTGAGCAGCAATACGATGAGATGATCAAGCTGGCAGTAGCCTTGTTGAAACGCACTGCAGAACCTGAGGCTATATTAAGGCGTTTTACACGTAACCAAACCCGGCACCCAGCCTATGCAGCACTTATCGAACTGGGCAAAGCAGCCAAAACGCTTTTCTTGTGTAAATACCTGGGTTCGGAAGATGTGAGGCGTGAAATTCACACCGGGCTAAATGTTGTCGAACGCTGGAATGGTGTGAATGACTTTATCTATTTTGGTAAAAGCGGTGAAATGGCAACTAACCAGATGGAAGCACAAGAAGTTTCTGCACTTTCACTTCATTTGTTGCAAGCCAGCATGGTCTATATCAACACCCTGATGATTCAGGATGTTCTAGCCGAACCCAGTTGGCGCGACCGGATGACCGCACGAGACAAAGCTGCATTATCGCCACTTCCTCATAGCCATCTCAATCCATACGGTGTTTTTGATTTGGATATGGAACAGCGTTTGTCTTTGGCTACTGAACGGTTAGCAGCATGATGTGTTCCGTATATTATAAGTTTCGGAACGATTTTTTAATTCTATCAAATCAGAAACTTACAGATTCCGTAATTCTGTTCCGAAACACCTCTCTGAAAAGAGGTCAATATTCATGTTAATTGGCTATGCAAGGGTATCAACTACAGGGCAAAGCCTGTCTGTTCAGCGAGAACAACTACAGGCAGCAGGATGCACTCGCATCTTCGAGGAAAAAAAGACAGGTGCTGATCGAAAGCGCACCCAGCTTTCCAGAATGTTGAGTGAAACGACTGAGGGGGATGTATTAATCATCACAAGCCTTGATAGATTGGCCCGGTCAACTCATGATTTATTAGAAATCACCCATCAGCTAAAGGAAAAAAATGTCCAGTTCCGTTCTCTGCGAGAGCCTTGGGCAGATACAACCAGTCCGATGGGAAGCTTCTTACTGACTGTTTTTGCAGGGCTTTCTGAGTTGGAAAGAAACTTGATCCGGGATAGAACGGAAGAAGG
>JBMYXZ010000125.1:0-2273 GCA_049608925.1 Alphaproteobacteria bacterium
CCTTTGCCTAGATACTGATTTTGTCAAGTCTGAATTATCGCAAATACCAGAAACAGCATTGTCTGAAGACAGTGCCAGCCCAGAAAACATTTATCAGCGTGGGATTTTATATTTTACCGGGACATTTGTTGCCCAAGACCGCCAAAAAGCCTTTCGCTTGTTCCAAGGTGCAGCCCGCGCCGGGAATGTAAAAGCTATGTACATGGTTGCAGATTGCTTGGCCAGCGGCCTGGGTGTGACGGAAGATCACGAAAAAGCTTATACATATTATCTGAAGGCAGCAGAACATGGCTTTACCAGAGCCATGAAGACTCTTGGATTTATGTATTTGGAAGGCTACGGGGTCGAGCCCAACCAAGAAAAATCAGACTTTTGGTATGCCAAGTTCAAGGAGGCTACTCGGGTCGGCTAAAGTTCATCTTTTCGATGACCATTTCCATATATTCTCTAAAGGCAATCACACGTTTGGAATTCTTTAATTGCATATGATAAACCAAATACGTATCAATCGTCGGGCCTTCTACATCTGGAAGGATTTCCACTAGATTAGATTTTGCTAGGCTGGGGTTCTCGGCCGCCAGTGTGACGATGCCAAATCCTTGTGAAGCAATCGCCATCATGCCGGCAAATGAGTTAATCTGCATATATGGCTCGCGGAATTGCCCAGGCTTGCACCCGACACGAAGCGGCCAGTTGATGTTACTGAACGCATGGCTGAGATAATCACCAAAAGTGATAATGCGATGATTGTCGAGGTCTTCAACCGTTTTGGGGGTGCCAAATTGGTCAAGGTATTCCTGGCTTGCGTATAGTTTTAAGTGAGAGCTAATAAGTTTGCGCTCGATCAAGTCTGGCTGCTTAGTGGGTAGGGTGGTGATAGATATATCAGCTTGGCTCAACAGGACATCTGTAATGGTTGTGCCAATGACGGCGACCCGAATTTCAGGATACATTTTCATGAATCCACCCAGGAAGCCTGCAGCCCACATAGATGCAATATTTGGTGTTGTGCAAATTTTCAGAAGCCCTTTGGGTTCGTTTTCTGAGTCTAGTAGAAGACTTTTTCCATTTTGGGCTTCGGTATACATGCGGCTGGCGGTTTCGAATAATACTTCGCCTTGCTTGGTCAGCTCGAGACCGCGTGCTTTACGAAAGAATAACGTCGTCTTCAAGTTTTGTTCCAAGTCAATAATCTGTCTGCTTAATGCAGATTGCGTAATGTTCAGTTGCTCGGCAGCTCTGGAAAAGCTTCCGGCATTAGCAACATGAAAAAACGTCCTTAATTTATTCCAGTCCAGCATGTAATTTTTATCCCCACACTTAATAGCAATTTAACTCTAGCAAATAATAGTTTGTTTTTTATTAAAATTACCTAATGCACCAATATATTGCATTTTATCTCATTGATAATACTGAAATTTTTAAGAAAGTGAAGGGCTTTAATAAGGAGTTAACAAAAAAAATTGTATAATCTTACACGAAGCCCTTGACTGCGCATGCCGATGTCAGGTAGAAAAGGGCAACAGCATTGCTGATGCGGGGGTGTAGCTCAGACTGGTTAGAGCGCTGGCCTGTCACGCCAGAGGTCGCGGGTTCGAGTCCCGTCACTCCCGCCATTTCTTTTCATCACATTCAGGAGATCTTAGTGCAGATAGCAACATCGATAAAGATTGACAGGCCTGCTGAAACAGTGTGGCAAGTGTTAACTGCTTTTGGTCATTACCCTAAATGGAATCCCTTTATGAAATCCATAAAGCCACTTGAAAACGATAAATTCGAGATTGAAATCGAGCAACAACCCGGTAAGGTTACAACCTTCAGGCCACATATCATCAGGATGGATAGGGCAAAAGAACTGCGTTGGCTTGGCAGACTTGCAGATATCCCAGGATTGTTCACGGGCGAGCACTATTTCATGCTGGAAGAAATAGATGGGTGTACGTACTTAAGCCATGGTGAAAAATTCTCAGGGATATTAGCGCTGATCTTAATGCCTTTTGTGAAAAAACAAATCGAGCAAAATTTTGTGAACATGAATGAAGCGTTGAAAGCGTTTGTCGAGAAAAATTCAAAAGTTGGTTGAGTTTTTTTGGGGTGGCCGCATGCACATTAATGCTTAGGATTGATTTTGCCGTGTATAAACACTAAATTCAGCTGGCACAATCTGGGGCAAATAGAACATTTAAATACCAATCCCCCACACTCCGACGCTCCGGGCTTTATGCCCGGAGTCCACCAACCCCGAGATTCGGATAATCGAGAATACGCCTTAG
>JBMYXZ010000126.1:0-2227 GCA_049608925.1 Alphaproteobacteria bacterium
CTTCTAGTATCCCTCGAGAATAGGAAACCCCTACGCTGCCTATTTTAGTAAACAACCCAGGTCCAAATGTTGCTATTTTTCCAAGGTCCTCGCCCATCAATGTTGGACAGTCTTTATTTGCCTCGGCCTCTTGCTCTTGCATAAAGGCTTCTTTCTCTCTTGCCCTTTGTTCTTCAGCTTCTTTTGCACCTTGTTGCTGGCTGGCTGAAGCGTGATCAGCGCAGCATAATGCAAGTATACCTAGGGCTAAAATATATGACTTCATTTTTGACAGGTCCTTGTTCAAACTTATATTTTTATAGTAGACTTAATTTAATTAAAATTTTCTATACACAGGGGTGCTGGGATGACATTTAAAAAAACGGTGATGGCAATGGTGATACTATATGCCGGTGCGGCACAGGCGATGACCGGCCCTGTGGCTTGGAAAACGGTTTTTGTCCCGACATTGATAGAAAAATTCCACAGCCAAAATACCGACCTGGCACGCATTGAATCAATTTTGTCTTCTGAAGGTGGCCGGATTTTCTTTGATCACGGCGCTACTCGCACTGCGGACCCCCAGGTTTATGATCTTCTAACAAGAATCGCCAATGCTTTTGGCCTGCAGCAAAATCAGGACTATTCTTTTCCGGATAAGCATCTAACAGCTGTAGATTTTCAGTTGCCCGGCGAAGACAGCTTTAAATGGTTTTCGACACTGATTAAGTACCGTGAGTTCAGCCCCGCGGTTCAGGCTATTGTAAAACGCGATATTACGGCAAATCGTCCGACGCTTTCCCGCGCCAGCACAAAAATTCTTTCTAGCCTTGAAAAGACAGGGCAGATCTCGCAAGCTGATGCCGATACTCTCAGCCGGGAGATTGTCTACACATTCTTTTCCAGGCAAGGAAAGCCCATGCGCGAAAGCGATCTGAAGGCTGTTGCTGCCGAATCGCCTGAGGCCGCAAATGCGTTATTGTTGGGGCCTGACTTTAATCATATAGCCATATCGCTAAATCAGCTTCAAGCGCCTGGTTGGTATGGATTTGAGGTCATCGAGGTTCTAGAGCAGCGCTTGCAGCATGAGGGATTCGAGACACTGCCCAAAATCCAGGGAGACCGCGGCGGAATCTTGCGTCAGACATCTGTTGTGGCGGCCGAGCGTAGCATTCCGGTGTTAGACAGTGCAGGGGCGGAAAAGGAAATATCTTATCCAGCAACGTTCGTTGAGTTTATTCAACGTGGCGTTAAACATACTGACAGCGGCAGACCTGTGACGTATTTGGGATTCCTGGAAACCAATGCCAACAAGATTTACGCGTCCACCAACCCCAAAGAAACGACGTTTAGATAAAAGCTATGGATTTAAAAGACTTTACAACACTCGATTGGTTTTTCGCCGGCCAAGTAGGCATAGTCATCGCTGCATATATCCTAAGCAGAATCATGAAGATGTTCTTGAACCCTGTTCAAAACGGCATACTTATCGTTGCATTGTTGTTTGCTGCGTGGGCGGGGCTGCACTACTTCGAGGTGCCAACTGCTGTTATTAAGCTGGCAGCCTTTGTCACGCTGACGACTTTCTTATGCTATTACATCTATGAAACGACACAGTTGTCTTTTGCCGCGCTGTTTTTGTCTATGTACGTCATCATTTTTATGGGGCTTGTCGGGCTCGATTGGCACTTGGATGCCCAGAAGCTATTAAATAGCTACGCTCTGCAAATTGGGGATTATCGCATCTCTATCCTGTTTGTCCTGAAAGTACTGTTTTTAGTACTTTTTGTTCATTGGCTTATTGGCTTGTTCATGGAGTGGTTCAAGCGCCGGGTGAAGTCTTCTCGCACTATGGATAATTCTCAGAAATTACTGCTTAGCAGAATTATCTTTGTTGCACTGTACGCCCTGGCAATTATCTCGGTATTAAATGTTTTGGGTTTTGACACTGCAACGCTAGCAGTCTTTACCGGTGCGATTGGTTTGGGTGTCGGTATTGGATTGCAAAGTATTGCTTCGCAAATCATAAGCGGATATATCTTGCTGTTTCATAAATCTGTAAAACCAGGAGATGTCATTGCGGTTGCAGGGACTTATGGTGAAGTCCGAAAGATGAACACGTTGTATACCTCGGTGATCACCCGCGATGGCAAAGAGCATTTAATCCCCAATGAAGACTTGATTAACAAACCTGTTGAGAACTGGTCTTTCAGTAACTCCTTGGTCAGGTTACCAATCAGAGTCGGCG
>JBMYXZ010000127.1:0-217 GCA_049608925.1 Alphaproteobacteria bacterium
CTTGTGGAGGAACAGATGCAACTGTGCCTTCCATAATCTTCAGCAATGCCTGCTGCACGCCTTCACCAGATACATCTCGGGTGATTGAGGGGTTGTCTGACTTGCGAGAGATCTTATCGACTTCGTCAATATAGACAATACCACGTTGGGCGCGTTCGACATTATAGTCTGCAGCTTGCAACAACTTTAGAATAATGTTTTCTACGTCTTCACCACC
>JBMYXZ010000127.1:227-2082 GCA_049608925.1 Alphaproteobacteria bacterium
AAATGGCACATCGAGAATACGTGCGAGGGTTTGCGCCAGAAGCGTTTTACCGCAACCAGTTGGACCAGCTAGCAAAATGTTTGACTTTGCCAGTTCAACTTCGTCTTTGATCATGCCGGCTTCGATGCGCTTATAATGGTTATAAACCGCAACTGAAAGCACGCGCTTAGCATGATTTTGCCCTATCACGTAGTCATTAAGAACGTTTAGAATCTCTTCAGGAGTCGGGATGGTTTCTCCATCGCCAATCTTGTCGGATTTCTGCTCTTCACGAATGATATCTGTACACAGATCCACACATTCGTCGCAGATAAAGACCGTAGGTCCAGCGATAAGTTTCTTTACTTCGTGTTGGCTCTTTCCACAGAAAGAGCAATGAAGTAGTCCCTTGTTATCATCATCGGGTTTGCTCATATTGTCTCTATGCCTCTTTGATGTTGTACACCGTTTGCTTCTGGCATTGAACGACTAAAATTTACCACTGACATTCTACCTTCACTTTCAGGCTAACCAAACCCGATGAATATTCCGTTAACAACATTGCATCTTTTTCAAATTAATTTCATTAAGCTGCCAACGAATCGCCAGTGCGATTTGTGACAACACCATCAATCAAGCCAAATTTCTTAGCTTCTTCTGGCGACAAGAAATTATCACGTTCCATTGAGGACTCAATGATCTTCATCTTCTGGCCAGTGTGCTCGGCATATATTTCATTCAAGCGTTGGCGGATGCGGATGATCTCGCGCGCATGAATTTCAATATCTGTTGCCTGACCTTGTGCACCACCCAATGGTTGGTGAATCATAATGCGCGCATTTGGTAGGGCAAAGCGCTTGCCTTTTGCGCCAGCTGTCAACAACAGTGACCCTGCAGAAGCAGCTTGTCCAAGGCAAAGAGTCTGCACATCAGGGCGAACGTACTGCATTGTGTCGTACATTGCCATAGCTGATGTTACCGCACCACCTGGCGAGTTAATGTAGAAGAAAATATCCTTGTCAGGATCTTCAGATTCAAGAAACAGCAACTGTGCGCAGACCAAGCTAGAGACTTCGTCATTTACCTGACCCGTCAGGAAAATAATGCGTTCTTTCAAAAGACGAGAGAAAATATCGTACGAGCGTTCACCCCTGTTGGTTTGCTCAACTACCATTGGAACCAGGCTGCTCATATATGTTTCGCGGATGTCAGACATGTTCATACCTTATTTATTATTTGTGGCAACTTATCTAGCTTCCCACACTGGTTAACAAATTGCAAGTGGCAGTGAGATTGATTTTTCGCTTGATCCCCTTAAGGCAAATTTGCTGACTGTTTACTTTGTGCAAAAGGAGGCGTACCATTTAAATGTTACCTAAACAGAGGAGGTAAACCATGTCTTATAAATCTACACTATTTCTAATCACTTTGACAGCAGGTATGGCGCTTGCTGGAACGGCAAATGCCATGAAATTGTTACTGGTATAGGAGATGATCATGAAGAAAGTTATTCTATTTACGCTGCTGGTCACAGCTGGTATGACGCTAGCCAAGACAGCCCAATCAATGAAACTTATACTAGTTGCATAAAAGGAGCTACAATCATGACTTATAAATTTGCACTAGCTTTTACATTGATGAACCTTGCCTTAGTTGGAGCATCGCATGCAATGAGAGTTTTGCTGATTCTCTGATCTTGCTTCGGCTTGAATCATCTTAAATATAGTGCTAAGTTCTGGCAGAATTTTTGGGGAGTAATCCATGAAGGCCGTCAAGCTTAGCACTTTTTTTGTAGTATGCATTGCCGCGTATTTTGCGGCTCAATATGTCTATAAACCACAACCTGAACAGGTGCCATCTGCTCAATTACCAGAAT
>JBMYXZ010000128.1:0-1786 GCA_049608925.1 Alphaproteobacteria bacterium
TTCTACGTGGACCTAATCGTCCAGATACGGAAAAGAACTCAGCATACGAATGCGGCTTTGAGCCTTTTTCAAATGCGCGCATGAAGTTTGATGTCAGATTCTACTTGGTTGCGATCTTACTGATCATTTTTGACCTTGAAATCGCCTTTTTGTTTCCATGGGCGATGTCCCTCAGTGCCATTGGCATGTTTGGCTTTTTCTCCATGCTGCTGTTTTTAACTGTTCTGACTATTGGTTTTATCTATGAGTGGAAAAAGGGAGCACTGGAATGGGAATAATAACACCTAACACAGCACACCAGCACAGTCCTGCTCCTGGTCCAGATACAGACAGTGCGCTTAATAAAGCGTTTCAAAGCGAGTTTGACAATAAAGGCTATCTTCTATCGAGCTTGGATGACCTAACCCGTTGGGCACAAAGCAGTTCCATATGGCCAATGACCTTTGGTTTGGCCTGTTGTGCGGTTGAAATGATGCAAACGGCAGCCAGTCGATATGATATGGACCGCTTTGGCTTTTTGTTTCGTCCGTCCCCTCGTCAATCTGATGTGATGATTGTGGCTGGGACGCTGACAAATAAGATGGCCCCTGCCCTACGCAAGGTTTATGACCAAATGCCCGATCCTCGTTGGGTGATCTCGATGGGATCCTGCGCGAACGGTGGCGGGTATTATCATTATTCTTATTCAGTGGTACGCGGTTGCGACCGAATCGTGCCTGTGGATGTTTATGTTCCTGGCTGCCCACCAACAGCCGAGGCATTGTTGTATGGTATCTTCTTGCTGCAGCGTAAGATCCGCGGCGAACCAGTGATTGATCGATAATAATAACGTAATAACTTATACTGTGGAGGTGTTTGATGGGTAAATTTTTAACGGTACTGTTGTGTGTGTTTTTGATCCATCCTTGTGTTGCTTGTACAGGAGTACAGGACATTAAAAAGGACTCTGACTCACAAGTTGTAACGTATAAGTATTGTGACATAAGTTTTAAGCATCCTATTCCAGATGACGAAGAAAGATTTCCTGCTTATTTTAATAACGGTGACTTACTGAGATACTTTGGTGATACCAAAGAATACGCTCCAACAACCAGGCTTCCTGGCGCCGTAGCATTTATCAATAGAGCTACTGAGACGGGCACCTATTTATACCCCGTTGCAGGGTATGGATTTTTGATCCATGATTTGATCAAGAAAGGTGTTAACTGTATAGAGTACACAGAGCATAATCCAATACATTTTAAGCATATTCAAGAATCCTTACCAGCAAAGAAAAAAACACATGTGTTTGGTAGACGAATATCTCTCGATGAATTATCTGAATTAAGTGAATCCTCCTACGACGGCATTTATTTAGGCGACAGAATTCGCAACCAACCAATTAAGGTTATAGAAGGGATTATCCAGCAATGCTTCTCCCTGCTAAAGGCAGGTGGCATTTTGGTGATGGATGCATGGTCTCCTAAACAAGCAAGGATGAATAAGAAAGGTCTTTGCAATAAGGGGAAGTCAATGATGGATATCTATTTAGCAAACTCGCGAAAGAGCTGGCCTGGTGCCTTTGTTATTCCAGAAATCAGCCAAATAATTGGTAAATTTCATGATAAACACATGTTAATAGTAGAACCAGATACACTTAAAGAGCGAATGAAGGAATTTGGATTCACAGTGGAGTCATGTGAATATGCTGAAGGAACTGACTTTGATGAATCCCGCAAAGGCAAAGGCGACGATAGGAATAAAGAACGCGTCGTAGGTATCTTCAAAAAACCTTAGTATGGGCTTG
>JBMYXZ010000129.1:0-1703 GCA_049608925.1 Alphaproteobacteria bacterium
GGGGGTATATCCCTGGCATCGCCATAGAAGCCACCAGAATATCAAGTAAATTTAGGTCTTTCTGTGATACTGCATGTGAATCAAAGGTCATTAAGCCTGCTTTAGACATACAAAACAAAAACAATCTATTAGAAACATCACCCAGTTTCTTCTCTGGTTTTATGTACCGTAATAAAACCTTTCGCATGTGACTGAGTGTTTTTGGCCCAGAATATAACTCGGTAGCATTTAAGGCGAAAAAGCGCAGAATATCTGGCATCGGTACTTTCATTGCAACAAAGGTTGCCAATAGCCCGCCCATATTAACGCCTGTGACGATATCGAAACATTCATGAATCGGTTTTTTTGTTGTATGGCGCAGGGCTTCTAAAGCGCCGGCCTGCATAAGGACCTGAGCCCCCCAGCCACCGCCACAAGACAGAACGCGCAAGAGCTTGTTTTCTAGGTTAACGTCTTCGAAAGTCTCTTTTTTAGAGCTTCCGTAGGCACTTTCTGCGCCCCATAAAATCCCAAGAAGTATAAAAACTGAACTGACTAATTGACGCATACTCATTCTTATTATTGCACTCCCTGCATAATATTATGCACAAATAGCTTACAAAAAGTATACTGAAATTTTTAGTGGTTATATTGATGATGTTCTTGGGCTAGGTGCAGGAATGCACGAAGCTGCTGAAAATCTTGGAATCTGCGTCCGTTATAATGAACTCTGGATGCCATTGAATGCCTAGACAAAACCGCTTTGATGTATCTTCAAAGCCTTCAATCACATCATCTGGTGCGCGCGAATTTATCCTGACTGACGGTGCAGGATCTTTCACAGCCTGATGGTGGGCGCTGTTAACCATGATCTGGTTTTGGCCTATAATGTCGTGCAGCAGAGTTCCCTGTATAATTTCCACACTGTGGCCAGGTTCATTGCGCGGATTTGGTTGTTCGTGCTCAATTTGTGTGGGAATTTCCGCGGGTATATGCTGGATTAAGCTGCCGCCCAAGGCGACATTCAGCAGCTGATGGCCGCCACAAATTCCCAAAATTGGCATATCTCGTTCGATGGCCCCTTTAGTTAGGTCCCATTCGAAATTGCTGCGCTTTTCGATGATCTTTACCGATTCGTGGCGAATGCTGTCACCATAAAGTGCTGGATCAACATCAAGGTCTCCACCGGTTATAATCAGCCCATCGATGCTGTCGAGATATTGATCAATCAGTTTGTGATGGAAGGGAATAAGAATAGGCAACCCCCCGGCATCACGCACGGACGAACAATAATTTTCGCGCATGGCGTACCAGGGGTATAAAGAATAATCTCCCCCATCTCGCCAGTCTAATGTTAAGCCGATTACAGGTCTTTTCATGCAAGTAATCTAGCACATCAGCAAACGCTTTGGGGGAATTATTTCACCATCTGTTTCCGAAAATGATTAAAGCACCAGGTCTTCTTCTTCCTCTTCTGAGCTTGAGGCATATTTAACATCTTCCCCTTTACCCTTTATGCCCGCCTGGACTTCCTTAAGCAGTTCTCGTGCTGCCGCAATAACTTCCTTGCGCTTTTCAGCATTGTGCTCGTCTTTTTTAAATACTTTGGGACCGGTCATCTTTTCCGTGCAGGTAGATTTTTCCTTCCCTTCTTTTATTTCTGTTTTGAGCTGCTGATATTCTCTTTGGTCTTCTTCGAACTGTTCCTCATGCTCGGCATACTG
>JBMYXZ010000130.1:0-1647 GCA_049608925.1 Alphaproteobacteria bacterium
GCAAGCTCTTCCATCCTGCATAAATTTATTCCGGACAGTTATGGGTCAAGCCGCGAAAAGTCGGAGTGTGTGAGGCTGAGTGGAGAGAGTCTTGAAACATTAAGGCTTTCCCACCATTCTAAATTATCCCGTACACTTATGATCTTTCCCCCTGTCCCACACCGCCATTGGGTAAAATTTACTATATCCTCTCTATATAATGCTGATGTATAATACATCGATAAAATAAATAATGCGTGCGTAATGACACAAACGAACCCTGACTCAGAAACGATGTCTACAGCCAATCCTGACAATGATAATAACCTTATGAAGCCCGTTGAATCCTGCTGTGATTCAGGACCAAGGTATAATCTGAAACTGCGCATGTGGGTGTGTTTAGCAATTACCGGTATATTTTTTACATCAGAGCTAACACATTTCTTTGGCACCAAGGTTCATAAAATGCTGCCTTTGATCCTGGCAACGCCTGTTATTTTCTGGGGGGCACAGCCATTCTTTCGCTGGGGATTGGAAGGCGTGTTTAAGGGCAAGTTCAATATGTTCACGCTGGTGTCCATGGGTATTACCATTGCGTTTTGCTATAGCTTGGCTCTGCACTTTTTACCCTTGATGACCTTGCTAAAGCTTAACTTATATGACCCTGCGGGCTCTTATTACTTTGCGGCTGTCATCACCATTACCACACTGGTGCTGATTGGCCAGGTGATAGAGCAACGCATGCAAGAACGCTCGGGCAGCGCTATCGAAGCATTGATGAGCCTTGCACCCAAGAATACAACGCTAATTGGCGATAAACGCAAGAAAATCCCTGTCTCTATAGAAAAAGTCGTTCCTGGTGATATCTTATACATCGATACTGGTGAACACTTCCCCGTTGATGGCGCGGTGATTGAAGGCGAAGGTTCGGTCAATGAAGCTTTCGTAACTGGTGAAGCGGCCCTGGTGCCCAAAAAAGTAGGAGACTTGGTTCTTGCAGGCTCAGAAAACAGTTCTCGCCCGCTTACCATCAAAACCCTGCGCACTAAGGGCGAGACTTTCCTTAGCCAGATCATAAAAATGGTTGAACACGCCCAAAGCTCTGAGCTGCCTATTCAACGTTTAGTTGATCGTATCAGCCAATATTTCGTTCCGGGTGTACTCACCATTGCCCTTGGAACATTAGGTATATGGTCATTGCATGGTGATCCTATACTGGGGCTATTATGCGCTATTGCCGTTATGATTATTGCGTGTCCTTGTGCGCTTGGCCTGGCAACGCCTATGTCTATTATGATGGGCGTTGGACGTGGTGCGCAACAGGGTATTCTAATCAAACACGCGAAGGCTCTCGAGATTACGCACAAGGCAAACACTCTGGTGGTAGACAAAACCGGGACACTTACGTGGGGCGAGCCCAAAATCATTGATGCTGTTGCCCTGAATAATATGAGCGTGAAAGATAGCCTGAAGTATGTTGCGAGTTTGGAAGCTTCTAGTCAGCATCCTCTTGCGCGCGCAATCGTAAACCGCGCGATAGAAGAAAATATCCAGCTAATGACCTGTGATACAATCACGACGCACCCAGGCAAGGGCATATCTGGGAAAATTGGGAAAATATCTGTGTTGGCCGGAAACGAGAAGCTGATGCACGATAATGGTATTGAT
>JBMYXZ010000131.1:0-933 GCA_049608925.1 Alphaproteobacteria bacterium
ACACTCCGACGCTCCGTTACTTGTTCACGGAGTCCACTCTCAGGCATACACAGCTGCAGAAAGCTGTGGCATATTCTTGATTTTCCGAATCCCCGGGGTTGGTGGACTCCGGGCATAAAGCCCGGAGCGTCGGAGTGTGGGGTAGACGACGAAGACAATTCTTACTTAGCAAGGCTTTCCATAAAGCATTAAATTATCCCGGACACTTACGCCCTATTTCACGTTGCTATTTGCACCACTGCTATTTTCTTGCACATGTGAGGCTATAGACAGAAGATGGTCCATGTTCAACCCAAGGTTGATAAAACCTGATTGCAAGAATGTAATTATATAAGGTGCCATTGGCTTTTTATTGGGTGTGTGAGACTTGTGTATAGCTATTTTTTTACAGGCACGTAGCTTGTTTGCTTCACCAAACTCAATGACCCATGCAGGGGGGATGAACGTTGTTGAGGACCCACCTGACAAGTTTATAAACTGCCATCCATACTGTCTCAGATGCCTTTGCATACTATTCCATGATTCATCATTGGAGCCATTAAACGGACCAGTTAGCATCATATATAATTCAACCTCCTTAGCGGAAACATCTTTTAACGGTGCGTAAGATTGAAACTCTACAAGCTTTGGCTGTGTATGTAACGCCATATTGCGTGCTCGGATCTCACGTTCTTTTTTTTGCTTCTCAGCACGCTTTTTTTTGCGAACATCCAGTTTATTCGGGCCCTTTGGAGCTGCTTCTTTCTTCTGCTTTTCAACTTTAGATATAGGTGTTGCTTCGAGCTTCAGCACCTTGACTTCTTCATCAACAAGCGGGGACACTTTTACAGAAAGGATCTTTGGTTTATTTGCAACCTTTTTGTGGGTGTTTTTCTTCTTTTTGTGATGATTACCTTTGTTTCCTCTTTTTTTCTTTTGTGCGTTTTTCTTGTT
>JBMYXZ010000132.1:0-830 GCA_049608925.1 Alphaproteobacteria bacterium
AGGTGATCTTACGAAATGCTTAAGACCGTTAGGAACATCTGTTTTAATGAAGAACTTCTTCGTAGAAGTTAAGTAGTGGTTAACTACATAACCTTGCGGAATCATTCCCATTGACGCGATTGCGTTAATGTCATTATCAGCTGTACCTACTCTACCTGCAGACTTCATAAGTCTTTCAGCAGTAAATTGAAGCGCTGAAGGAATTACTAATTTAACTCCTTGTGCCGCAATTTTTAGGCCTCTTTCATCAGTAAACGCCGCGATGTCAATCAACGACTGTTCTAATGAAGTTTCGTTAAGTTCAGCAGGTGTTGCTAACTCGTTAGATAGATCTCCTGCTAAAGTTGGGTGGTCAGTAGCGCAAAGCTCTTTACCATCACCACCAGCGAATGATGAATTGAACGCATTGTTCAATACAGCCGCTGCTTTAACTTGCTTCGTGTTTGCCATAGATCTTGCTAACGCTTTTGTATATCTAGACGCAAGTCTGTCATACAAGTTATCTTCGATAGCTTCTTCTGTGATTGCAAACGCTAATGCAATTGTTTCGTTAGTGTAACGAGCTGTGAAAGTTTCTTGTGCATCATCGAATGTTACACCTTGACCTTCAGGTTTTACAGCTGCATTCGCGAAACCTGATAACATTACTTCCTCTTCGAAAGCTCTGTCAGAAGTTTCTGTGTCGAATATTTCTGCATGCTCGTTAGCATATTGTTTATACTCAAGTCCGAATAGTGCATTCAAACCTGGTTCTAGTTCTTTAACTAGCTGTGCTCTTGATATTGCCATAGTTTATATACTCCTATTCAATTATTGATACAAATTACTTG
>JBMYXZ010000133.1:0-782 GCA_049608925.1 Alphaproteobacteria bacterium
TTCAATACCATTTTTGACTTTTTCCTCGTTTGGTTGCTGCCCAAAAACCCGTGGTTTCAAGACGCGCTCGCGCAAAATATTTTCATCAACAATTGCGCCTAAGACAGTGTCGGCATATTGCTGAAACCAACGCGCCTTGGCATACTGTTGGTTGTCTTCGGGGTACAAAGAGGGCCCCTGGCCACTGTGTTCCAGGTGGTCGATAATGACTGAAGAATCCGCAAGTGTAAACCCACCGTCTTCACGATATGCAGGGATCTTCCCCAGTGGGCTGGCTTCAGACAAGGCAATCGGAATGGGTTGCTTCTTTTGCTTAAGGGCCGACACGGGTAATGTGGACTCGAGCTTAAAATCGAGATCTTTTTCATGCATGACCACCATCAGTTTACGCACATATGGAGACTGCGGAATGCCATAGACAATACGCTTAACGGACTTGTCTTTGGCAGATTCCGCCGGTTGTAACAAAACACTGGCACCAAATAATGCACATACACCCAGTATTGAAGCAAAAACTTTTTTCATTCACTATTCCTTATTCATATCAACTGTGAAATATCAATCTAGACAGATGAAGGTTGATAATCAAGGAAATTTAGGTGTGACCTGCTTATCAGTAGGCACCTTACCTGATGTACTCATTTTCTCTTAGGAATTGCGAAGATTTTAGCTGCTATGGCAAATTTAGGATATTCTTGCACAAGAATTTGTATCAAATTATTCACACACTCCGACTTTCCGCGGCTTGACCCATAACTGTCCGGAATAAATTTATGCAGGAT
>JBMYXZ010000134.1:0-736 GCA_049608925.1 Alphaproteobacteria bacterium
TTCAGAATCCCAACTCTTGATAGGTGCGCTTGGGTCTGCTTTAATGGACTCTACAAATTTCTTTGTCAGCTTTGGCATCATATTCTCCGATCACTTTCATGGCAGCTATAACACCCAATTTCAAAAAAGTCACCAAAAAGTCACCAAAATAATGAGATTCGTTATAAAGTTGATAGATCTCGATAGATCTTAAGATGTGCCTTAAGCACCTTGTTTTATCGGTGTTTTTCCGAATCTGCGCTCCAGTGCTATTGTTGGGCAATTGCGCTTTCAGCTGACTCTTAATCAGCGGGTCACAGGTTCGAGTCCTGTAGCGCCCACCAAAATTTTTTAGTGCGAGGCTTAATCATGGTGCGACAAATCACTTTACTTTTATCATTCATTATCTGTGGAGCAGCGTCTGCTTCTACGCCGTTGTCAGATCGAGCAATTGAGCTTAAATACATGAATGCTATTACATCGAGTGAGAAGTTATATGAACATCATGAAGCCGCAATGAAACGCAGAAATGCTGAGTCAGCAGAATTGAATAAACTGTTGAGACATATAGTTCAGTGTGAAGAAAAAGAGGAGTCTCTGCAGGCAAAAGTCCTACAGCGTCTTAATGCAGATCTTAACGGAATTAAGATACTTGATAATCATTTAGCAAAGTACAATGTTGAGGAAAATGGCACAACATGGCAATTGAAAACCCATAAAATGCAATTAGGGTTGGCGGCTGCAATAAAGCTATGTC
>JBMYXZ010000135.1:0-343 GCA_049608925.1 Alphaproteobacteria bacterium
GGAAACGCCGCAAGTATTCCAAATCTCGAAAGAATCAACTTATAAAGTGGTTTTAGCGGGAAGAGAGCTTGACAAAACGAGAATCAGTGATAAGCTAGGTCTCGTGAGCGGAAACGCAACCAGTTTTCCAAAAGAAGAAAAGTTTCTCAAGCCTTTGGCAGGAAAGTAAGAAACTTGACAAAACGAGAAAGAGTGATAAGCTAATTCTCGTGAGCGGCAAAAGTCGCTAAACGAACCTTACCAATTCAAGAGTGATAGAAAACGACAAAGCTAAAAAGTGATAGCGGGCAGGAATGCCCGTGAATTAAACAAGAAACAGTCATGACTTATGGTCATGAAAATT
>JBMYXZ010000135.1:353-595 GCA_049608925.1 Alphaproteobacteria bacterium
GATGAACGTTGGCGGCATGCTTAACACATGCAAGTCGAACGCAATACCTTCGGGTATTGAGTGGCGAACGGGTGCGTAACACGTAGGTAACCTGCCTGGAAGAGGGGGATAACCATTGGAAACGATGGCTAATACCGCATACCTTCACTATGGTGAAGAAAAGGTCTTCGGACCTGCTTTCAGAGGGGCCTGCGGCCTATCAGGTAGTTGGTGGGGTAATGGCCTACCAAGCCGAAGACGGG
>JBMYXZ010000136.1:0-539 GCA_049608925.1 Alphaproteobacteria bacterium
GAATGATTTGCGTGCTGACCGTAAGGAGAAGGAAGGGCTTGTCCGTCACCGGAGCCATCTGAAGCGCCGTGCACAGGAAGCAATTGCTGAACTTCAGGCTCTTGGCATCCGTAAATCAGAGACAGAAGATGCTTATGAGGCGTTCTCTGCATGGCCATCTCCTGAAAGCCTTCGTCGGATGTCGATTGAGGCTGTAATTGAGCATTCAGAGGCTGCAAAAGGGCTTGTGGATAAGTTGCTGAGTTTACTGGGAAACCGGCATCAGACTTCCGGTCAACCGGAACCAGACTTCCGGTGCTATATACAAGATACAACACAAGAAGAATCTATGTATTGTAATGCTACGCAAAAAATAACGACGGGCATAAAGCCCGATTATAAATATAGAACTGATACGCCTGACGGCTCCTCAGAATGCTTAGAAGAAAAGCATGTCGGGGCCAGCGAGGCATACAAGAACAAATTTACCGACAAGCTCACACCTAAGCGATTATATGAGCTTTGCGCATTCGATATGAAAATGCACATCGATATCGCAA